>JBFWQJ010000043.1:0-14487 GCA_050249515.1 Dehalococcoidia bacterium
CGGCCGTGCCACCGGTCTCCGGGCCGCAGCCCCTCAGTCCGCCGGCCAGCGCCTTCGCGCTGCTGCTCGCCGGGCTGTGGGGCGGGAACGCCCCGGCGATCAAGGCCGGCCTGCAGGATGCGCCGCCCCTCCGGCTCGCCGGGCTCCGGTTCCTGGCCGGGGGCATCGTCATCCTCGCGTGGGTCGTCACGACGAAGCAGCCGCTCCGCCCCACGCGCCAGGAGTGGCGGCCGCTGGGGTGGCTGGCGCTCCTGTTCACCGTCCAGATCGCCTTCATGAACATCGGCCAGGACCACACCACCGCTTCCAACGCGGTGGTGATCGGGAACACGTTCCCGCTGTGGACGGGACTTTTCGCGCACTTCTTCGTGCGCGGCGACCACATCACCGCGCCTCGGCTGGCCGGCACCCTGATCGCGTACGTCGGCGTGCTCGCGGTGTTCGTGCAGAGCCTCGGCTCCGGGGGCGGGACGTGGGTGGGGGACGCGCTGATGATGGGCTCTGCTGCGCTCCTGGGGGCGCGCAGCGTCTACACCTCGCTCGCCGCCCAGCGGCTGCCGCTGCCGAAGCTGCTGCTCACGCAGACGGTCGCCGGCGTCACGGTCTTCTTCGTGGTGAGCGCGCTGATCGAGCCGGAACCGTGGGTGCTGACGGAGCGACTGGCGCTGTCGATCCTGTACCAGGGCTTCCTGATCGCCGGCTTCGGGTTCATCGGGAACATGTGGCTGTTGAAGCACTACCTCCCGTCCGGCGTGGACGCCCTCTCGCTCACCACGCCGATCTGGGGCGTGCTGCTCTCGCACCTCGTGCTCGGGGAGCCGCTCAGTCCCACGCTCTTCCTCGGGCTGGCGCTCGTCATCCTCGGGTCGGCGCTCGCCCAGTGGGCGGCGTGGCGGAGCCGCCCGGCCGCGCTGGGCGCCGCGCGATGAGGCGTGGAGGACGCCCGATCCGTCAGGGTGACCAAATTGTCAGTAGACGCCGGATCAGCACCATTCTTATAACCCTGTGACTGGCGCCCCCCGGGGGCGTCCGCCTGCGCACGTCGGAAGGATCGGCAATGCCGAAAGTGTTCGAGGGATACACCGTCATCGAGCTGGCCGATCGCCGGAACCAGTTCGTCGGCAAGATCATGGCCGACGCCGGGGCGCGTGTGATCCAGGTGGAGCCGGTCACCGGGAGCGACGCCCGCTTCACCGGCCCCTTCGTCAACGACCAGCGAGACCCGGACAAGTGCCTCGACTACTGGTGGTTCAACACCAGCAAGGAGAGCCTCGCGATCGACATCACGAGGATCCCCGGGCGCGACCTGCTCCGCCGACTCCTCGCCACGGCCGACGTGCTCCTGGAGAGCACGAAGCCCGGCACGCTGGCCGAGCATGGTCTGGACTACGCGACGCTGTCGCAGGAGAACCCGCGGCTCATCTACGCGTCGCTGACCGACTTCGGTCAGGACGGTCCGCTGGTCGACTACGTCATGAACGACCCGGCGCACCTCGCCTTCGGCGGACAGATGGGCAGCACCGGCTACTCCGAGCCGAAGACCACGCCGATCGGTGGCCAGGGCCGCCAGGCCTACAACATGGCCGGCGTCATGATGATGCACACGATCACGGCCGCGCTGTTCGAGCGCGAGATGAGCGGCCTGGGCCAGCACCTCGACGTCTCGATCCACGACTGCTGCGCGGTGTGCACGGAGCGCGCCGTGTCGTACTGGCTCTGGTATGACGAGCCGTTCCTGCGCCAGACGGGCCAGCACGCCGCCCCCACGTACCGCACCAGCAACCAGGTGCAGGCGATGGACGGCCGCTACGCCATCGTCACCACGCCGCGCTTCAACCAGAACTCCTGGGTGAAGATGATCGAGTGGATGAACGAGAAGGGCGTCGCGGGCGAACTGGCCGAGCCGATCTGGATGGACGAGTTCTACCGCGCCGAGCAGGCGCGTCACGGCACCGCCGTCGCGGACGGCCTGAAGCGGCTGATCTCCTCGGTCACCGCGGAGGAGGCGTTCCTGCGCGGGCAGGGCATGGGCCTGCCGTGGGTGGACATCCGCCGGCCGGAGGAGAACTTCGGCAAGGAGCACTACTCCGTCCGCGGGTTCTGGGTGGACGTGGACCACGAGGAGATCGGCAAGGCCGTCCCGTACCCGAAGGGGTTCTACCTGAGCGATGAGCTGGGCATGAGCCCCGCCCGCCGCGCGCCGCACCTGGGCGAGCACACGACGAGCATCCTCACCAAGGACCTGGGCCTCAGCGCCGAGCAGGTCGAGATCCTGAAGACGACGGGAGTGGCGCGATGACTGGACCGGGACTGCCGCCGGGCTTCCTGAACGGCGTGCGCATCATCGACTTCTCGTGGTACGCCGTCGGCCCGTGGGGGCCGAGGATGCTCGCGCCGTACGGCGCCGAGATCATCCACATCGAGCCGCCGCACCAGCCGGACGACCACCGCTTCGACTTCCGCGCGGCGCGGGGCATCAACGCGAAGGACCAGAAGGTCTGGCACGAGGAGGGCTCGCCGCCCTTCTACACCGGCCCGTACTGGAACCAGCTCCACAACGGCAAGCTGGGCATCTGCCTCAACACCCGCCACCCGGAGGGCATGCGGCTGCTGCACGAGCTGATCAAGAAGAGTGACGCGCTGGTGGAGAACTTCTCCGGCAACGTCCTCGATTCCTGGGACCTGGGCTGGGAGAACCTGCTCAAGCTGAACCCGAAGCTCACGTACCTCAGCACGGCCGGCTTCGGGCACAAGGGGCCCTGGGGCGGCTTCCGCACCTTCGGCCCGTCCGCGCAGGCGGGCTCCGGCCTGACGTACACCTCCGGCCTGCCGGGGCGCGAGCCGGCGGGCTGGGGCTACTCGCACATGGACATCGCCGGCGGCTGGATCGGCGGCCTCGGGCTGATCATGGGCCTGCTGCAGGCCCGTCGCACCGGCAAGGGCGTCCGCGTGGACTACGCCGTGACCGAGGCAGCCATGGCGCTCCTCGGCACGTACTTCCTCGACTTCCAGGTCAACGGCCGCGGCACGGACCGCCCGGACTTCCCGCCGGGCAACCACAGCGAATGGCCGGGCGTCGCCCCCCACAACACCTACCGCTGCGCCGGCATCGACCGGCAGGGGCAGGACTGGTGGGTGTTCATCGCCGCGGAGACGCAGGAGCAGTTCGAGGCGCTTTGCGACGTGATGAAGAAGCCGGAGCTCCTGACGGACCCGCGCTTCGCCACGAACGAGGCGCGCGTCAAGAACCAGGACGTGCTGGACGAGATCATCTCCACCTGGACGGCGCCTCGACGCCGCTACGAGATCCAGACGGTGCTGCAGTCCGTGGGCGTCATCGCGGTCGCGGTGCAGGGCGCGGAGGACCGCGTGGACTACGACCCGCAGCTGCGCCACCGGGGCATCTACCCGGTGATCCAGCACCCGGAGATCGGCGAGTTCGAGATCGAGGCGTTCCCGCCGAAGATGTCGCGCACGCCCCCGAACAACACCCTGCGCTCGCCGCTCATCCGCGAGCACACGGACTACGTGTTCGGCGAGCTGCTGGGCATGAGCGAGGCCGAGATCAAGGACTACCGCGAGCAGGGCATCATTTAGCCCTGTCACGAGCGTCATCCATCTGACGGGCCGGGAGAGGCGACTCTCCCGGCCCGTCCGGCGTCCGGGGAAGTGCGCAGATTCCGCCGCCGCACGCCGGGCAAGGGCACCCGAATCCGCGTGCCGCGGTGATCATGACGTAGATGTCCGTAGACGGGGTGCGAGCGGGGTTCCTATAACCCGATCAGCCTGCGTGACTGGGCCATGCAAACCATGGGTCGACAGGGCTCGTATCATCGGTGCCGCCGGGTGCGCCCGTGGGCCATGAGGCGGGCGGTGCCGGCCTGTACCCGTCCCGGACCCAGCCGGGCGTGTGCGCGTGGGCGGCGAAGGGCGAGGGTGGCCTGAGGGCGCCCGAGTCCGCGACAGAGAACTGGTGGTCGCCGTGGGGGCGCGGGGGCGCGGGGAAACGCCGCCGAGCACCGCCGCCGCGGAGGCCGCACCAACCGGAGGGTCTACATGACCAGGTACGTGCTGCGCCGACTGATCGGGATGATCCCGACGCTCCTCGTCCTCCTCTTCATCGTCGTCTCGCTCGTCCGGCTGCTGCCGGGCAACGTGGTCGACATCCTGCTCGCGGACGGCCGCGCGACGGACGAGACGAAGGCGGCGCTGGCCGCGAAGCTGGGCCTGGACCAGTCGCTGCCGGAGGCGTACATCCGCTACGTCGGCGGCGTGATCCGCGGCGACCTGGGCAAGTCGCTGTGGACCGACGTCCCGGTCACGGAGATGATCGCCGGCCGCGCCCCCGTCACGGCGGAGGTCGCCGCGATCGCGATCATCGTCTCGATCATGGTGTCCATCCCGCTCGGCGTGACCTCCGCCGTGCGGCAGGACTCCCTCCTCGACTACAGCCTGAGAAGTATGTCGATCGCCGGCATCAGCCTGCCCAGTTTCGTGGCGGCGCAGGCGATCGTGGTGCTGCCGGCGCTGTGGTTCGCGAAGTCCATCCCATTCCAGTACCGGACATTCGCCGAAGATCCACAGCAGCACATGATGATCATCCTGCCGGCGGCGTTCGTCCTCGGACTGCGTCTCTCGGCGACGATCGCCCGCATGATGCGCACCACCATGCTGGACGTGCTGCAGCAGGACTACATGCGCACGGCCCGGGCGAAGGGCCTGACCAACTTCGGCATCATCGTGAAGCACGGCCTGAAGAACGCGCTGATCCCCGTGGTCACGCTGCTGGGCCTGCAGTTCGCCGCGCTGGTCGGCGGCTCCGTGATCACGGAGAGCATGTTCGCGCTGCCCGGCGTCGGCCGGCTCCTGCTGGACGCGATCACCCGTCGCGACTACCCCGTCATCCAGGGCGTGGTCGTCTCCGTCGGCGTGCTCGTCATGGCGACCAACCTCCTCGTTGACCTCTCGTACGGGTACCTCGACCCGCGCATCCGCTACTCCTAGCGGCGCGCCGGACGAGAACGCCTGAGAACAGGAACGGAACGAACGATGGCCATGACCGAAGCGGCCCAGTCTCTCGAGCGGGTGACCGCCCCGCCCAGCCTGCCGACGCGCCTGCTTGGCGCGGTGCTGAAGTTCATCCGCCGCAAGCCGCTGGGCGCCTTCGGCGCCTCGGTGACGCTGCTGCTGATCATCACCGCGGTCTTCGCGGACAGCATCGCCCAGTTCGACCCGCTGGAGCAGAGCCAGGCGACCGCGCTGATCGCGCCGAACGGGACCTTCTGGGCGGGCACGGACCAGTTCGGCCGTGACATGTTCAGCCGGCTCGTCTACGGCGCCCGCATCTCGCTCTTCGTCGGCGTGTCGGCGGTGCTGCTGGGCATCGCGCCCGGCGCGATCCTCGGCATCCTGAGCGCGTACCTCGGCGGCACCTTCGACTACCTGGTGCAGCGCATCGTGGACGCGATGCAGGCGGTGCCGGGCATCATCCTGCTGATCTCGATCATGGTCGTGCTGGGCGCGCGCTTCCCGAACGTCCCCGCCCAGGTCATCGTCGTGATCGCGCTCGCGATCCCGAACGCGATCTCGGAGTCGCGCGTCCTCCGCGGCGCCAGCATGCAGGTGTCCCGTACCGAGTACATCACCGCCGCCCGCGCCATCGGCGCGAGCGACGTCCGCGTGATGGCGCGGCACGTGCTGCCGAACATCGTCTCGCCGATCATCATCCTCGCGTCGCTCTCGTTCGGTCAGTTCATCCTGGCCGAGGCGACGCTGAGCTTCCTCGGCTTCGGCGTGCAGGCGCCGGCGCCGTCGTGGGGCAACATGCTCTCGGCGGAGGGGCGCGCGTACATGTTCGCGGCGCCGTGGCTGCTCTGGGGCCCGGCCATCGCGCTCAGCTTCGTCGTCTTCGGCGCGAACATGTTCGGTGACGCGCTCCGCGACGTGCTGGACCCGCGCCTGCGAGGCTCGCGCTAGCGCGCCCCGTCCACCCGCAACCAGACCCAGTTCCCTCTGGGTTCGAGGGCCGAGCAATCGGCCCTCGTTCTGTGTCCGGCCCGTCCCGCGCTGCGGCTCCGTGGGGGCGGGGTGAGGGCGCGGCCAGGGCGGGGCGACGGGCGCCTCATCCCGCCTCGATCGGTGCAGTGGCAGCCCATCGCATCTGTGATGGAGTCCATAACGCCAGTGCATGACGATTCATGATGCGAATGTCCGTAGACGCTGCTGAATCCGACTCCATATAAGGGAACGTACCGGGGGTGCACCCTGGTTATCGGCATATGAACTGGAGGGGTCCTCGATGCCGTCTAGCGACTACTGGTCTCGATTGCAGAGCGGGCGGCTGAGCCGCCGTTCCGTGCTCCGCGGTGGCATGGTGGCCGGCGCCGGCCTCGCCAGCGCGGCGCTCATCGGCTGCGGAAGCGGTGAGAAGAAGTCCGTTGCGGACGTCGCGCCGAAGGCCGGCGCCGACAAGTCCGCCGCGCCCGCCGCGCCCGCCGCGGCCGCGCCGCAGCCGGAGCGCGCCGGCATGCCGGTGGTGAAGGGCACCCCGAAGAAGGGCGGCACCTTCACCATGCAGATGGTGGAGACGCACGTCCAGCACGACCAGCACACCGCTGTGTCGAACTCGGAGTGGATGGTCATCGGCCAGCGCGCGCTGGAGCTCGACGAGTGGACGGGCAAGCTCCGGCCGCACATGGTCGAGTCATGGGAGGTCCCGGACAAGAACACGGTCGTGCTGAAGGTGCGCAAGGGCATCAAGATGCACAACCGCGCGCCGTGGAACGGCCGCGACTGGGACGCCAACGATCTGGCGTGGAACCTGAACCGCATCGCCGGCAACACCGCCGAGGCGGAGAAGCTGCCGAAGGGCAACTTCCAGCGCCGCACCACCCTTGAGGGCATGTCCAAGGTGGAGGCGGTCGACGCCAACACCGTCAAGATCACGATGGGCAAGCCGAACAGCGGTCTGCTCGCCGGCATCACCGAGATCCGCAACGTGATGATGCCGAAGGAGATCGTCGACATCGGGTTCAAGGACCCGATGAAGTTCGGCGGCATGGGCCCCTTCATGATCACCGAGTACCAGGAAGGCGTCCGCGAGTCCTACTCGCGCCACGAGGGGTACTTCCAGCAGGGCCAGCCGTACTTCGACAAGATCGTCCAGGTGGCGATCCCGGACCGCGCGGCGGCGCTGGCGGCCTTCGTGTCCAAGCAGGTGAGCCACATGAGCTCCCCGACCGCCCAGGAGATCAAGACGATCCAGGCGGCCCGGCAGGACGCGCTGCTGTACTCGTACGTCGGCGTGAACTACCAGTTCCTCATGTTCAACTTCAAGCACAAGCCGTTCCAGGACATCCGCGTCCGCAAGGCCCTGAACCTGGCGGCGAACCGCGAGGAGATCGGCAACGGCTACCACGGCTCCGGCTGGGGCTGGGTCGGCCCGTTCCATACCGCCTTCCCCGAGGCCTGGAACGAGGACAAGGTCAAGAAGCTCGCGGGCTGGGACGTCTCCACGAAGGCCAAGGACCTGGAGGAGGCTGCGAAGCTCCTGGAGGCCGCGGGCTTCAAGGGCGGTGCCGGTCTTGAGTTCGAGATCATGCACAAGGTGAAGGCTGACAACCGCGAGAACGCGCTGCGTCTCCAGGCTCAGCTCGCCAAGGCGTTCCCGTCCATCAAGGTCACGATCAAGGCCCCGGAGACGGCGGTCTTCGACAAGGCCCAGGCCGCCAAGGACTTCCAGGCGATCTCCAACGACTCCACCATGCAGCCGGCGGCGGCGCTGGAGGGCTTCGCCCGCTGGCACTCGAAGGGTAGCCGCAACTACGGTGGCTTCGAGAGCAAGGAAGCGGACGACCTGCTGGACAAGGCGCTCGGCGAGGTCGACGAGAAGGCCCGCATGGACGTGCTCAACACGTTCCAGGAGAAGTGGGTGTCGGACTTCATCCCGCACATCCAGTTCTACGCGACCCCGACCCGTCACTTCGTCCAGCCGAACATCGGCGGCTTCGACAAGGTACTCGGCCCCTGGGACAGCGGCCGCGGCATGACGCAGAAGCAGAACCTCATCTACGAGGTCTAGCCGACCGTCAGGCCGAGAACGGGAGGGGCGTCCGCAAGGACGCCCCTTCTGCTTGCCTGTCCGCCCGCTACACTCGGGCTCGGACGCCGCCCGCGCGTCCGCAGCGTCGAGGTCGCCCATGCCCAACCCCGCACCGTCCACCGACTTCCGCGGCGTCTTCCCGATCCTCGCCACCCCGTTCCACGAGGACGAGTCGGTCGACCTGGAGTCCATGCAGCGGATGGTGGGCTTCATGGCGCGCATCGGTGTGGACGGCGTCACCGTCCTCGGCGTCCTCGGCGAGTCCAACCGCATGACGGACCGCGACCGCGAGGCGATCGTACGCGCCTCCGTCGAGGCGGCCGGCGACCTGCCGGTGATCGTCGGCACGAGCCACCCCGGCACCAACGCCACGATCGAACTCAGCCAGATGGCGGAGTCGCTGGGCGCCGCCGCCGTCATGGTCGCGCCCTCGTACGAGCCGATCCCCGGCGACGACCGCGTGCTGGACTACTTCGGGCGCGTCGGCGCCGCCATCGACATCCCGCTCGTCGCGCAGGACCACCCCGCCTCCACGCAGGTGCACATGCCGGTCCCGCTGCTGATCCGGATCATCGAGCAGGTGCCCGCGGTGGCGTGCCTGAAGGAGGAGGGCGTCCCGACCCCCGCGCGCGTGGCGGCGCTGCGTCGAGGCATGACGACGCGGCAGGTCCCCGTCCTGACGGGCCTGGGCGCGCTGTACGGCCTCTACGACCTCGAACAGGGCTCCGCCGGGTTCAACACCGGCTTCGCCTTCCCGGAGGTGCTGATGGCGATGGTGCGCGCCGCCCAGGCGGGCGACTGGACGGCCGCGCGGGAGCTCTACGCGCGCTTCCTCCCGCTGATCGTCTTCGAGCAGCAGCCCGGTGTGGCGATCCGCAAGGAGATCCTGCGGCGGCGCGGGCTCATCGCGGGCGCGCACGTACGGCACCCCGGCGCCGGACTCGCGCGCGAGATCGAGGAGCAGCTCACGCGCGTCCTGGACTGGACGCTCCCCGGCGTGGACCTCACCCAGCCGCTGGCGCTGGAGGCGGTCGTCCCGCGCGGCTAGCCCGCGCCGTGGTCGGCGTAGGCGCGGCGCACGCGGCCGCGTCGCCACGCCAGCCGGGGCAGCGCCGGCACCCTCAGCGCCCGCAGCGGAGAGCGGCGCGGCACCGGGCGCGTGGCGGAAGCCGCCAGGCCGAAGCGGCTCAGCGCCGCATGCCGGATCACCGCCGCGGCCTCCTCGGGCGAGTCCGTGACCAGGATGCGGTCCAGGTCTGCGCGGTCGATCTTGCCGCCCTCGATCAGCGTGCGTCCCAGGAAGTCCAGCAGCGGCGCCCAAAAGTCCGTACCGACCAGCACCACCGGGAAGTCCTGGATCTTCCCCGTCTGCATCAGCGTCACGGTCTCGAACACCTCGTCCAGCGTGCCCAGCCCGCCGGGCAGCACCACGAACGCGTACGAGTACTTCACCAGCACGACCTTGCGGACGAAGAAGTAATGGAAGCGGAAGAACGTGTCCAGGTAGCGGTTGCACGCCTCCTCCGCCGCGAGGTCGATGTTGCAGCCGATGCTCTCGCCGCCCGCCTCGCGCGCGCCGCGGTTCGCCGCCTCCATCAGCCCGGGGCCGCCGCCCGTCATCACCGTGAAGCCGGCGCGGGCGAGCTCGCTCCCCACGCGCCGGCCGAGGTCGTAGTGGGGGTCGTCCTCCGTGACCCGGGCGGAGCCGAACACGGTCACGCACGGGCCCACGTGCCGAAACCGGCGGAAGGCGCGGATGAACTCCCACGCGATGCGCAGCGCGAAGCGCGTCTCCCGTCGACGGTCGTAGGAGCCGGACAGGAACTGCCGCTCCGTGTCGGCGCCGGACTCGATCGGGTTGTGCCCGTCGTCGGCGGTGGGCGGCAACTCCTCGCCGCGCTTCTCAGGCAGCCACATCACGCTCTCCTCCGGGTCGCTCGCTGAAATCAGCGCGAGAGAGGGACGTTAGGGGGTGGAGACACGCGGGCGCGTGACCGCACGCGCGCTCGGCGCAACTGGGGCGTATCGAATGGCCGCGCTGAACGCTACGCGCGGAACGAGGGCGGCTGGGCCGGGCCGAGGTCGCCCGGGCTCTCCGCGTCCTCGCGGTCGCGGTGGGTGACCGGAGCCGCCGGGGGCGGCGGGGCCGTCGCGTCCTCCGTCACGAAGCCGATGCGGCGGTGCGCGTTGTCACAGAAGGGCTTGTTCTCGCTCGCGCCGCAGCGGCAGAGCGCCAGCCGCGTCTCCCGGGCGAGCGTCTCGCCATCGCCGGTGACGACATGCAGGTCGCCGCGCACCAGCAGCGGCCCGTTGGGGACCGCGGTCACCGTGGTCGGGTGGTCCGGCGCCTCGAGCGGCGCGCCGCCGAGCTCGTAGCGCAGCGCCCCGGTGGGGCAGCGCGTGACCGCATCGACGATCGCCTCGGCGCTCGCGGCGTCGATGCGCACCCACGGCCGCGCGAGGGGGTTGAAGACGCGTGGCAGGGCGCGGATGCACTCCGCGACGTGGATGCAGCGCTGCGAGTCCCACAGCACGCGCAGGTCGCCGGTCTCGTACGCCCTCGTCGTCATCGTGCGTCCACTCTACCGCGCTCGGGGGCGCGGACGAGCGCGGGGGGCTACACGCCGAGTCGGCGCAGGCTCCGGGCGCCGAAGTAGAAGACCACGGCGAGCGCCGACACGAGCCCGCCCATGATCACGAGGGCGATGGAGGCGCTGTAGAGGTCCGCGAGCGTGCCGGCGAAGACGGAGCCGAGGGGAAGCATGCCCTGGTTGAGCATGTAGATGCCCATCACGCGGCC
Organism: Dehalococcoidia bacterium; assembly: GCA_050249515.1. Classification (GTDB taxonomy): domain Bacteria; phylum Chloroflexota; class Dehalococcoidia; order UBA2979; family UBA2979; genus SHYQ01. The sequence goes on from JBFWQJ010000043.1 coordinate 10,902, forward strand.
GCGGTACGCGTCCGGGATCGCCAGCTGCACCACCGTCTGGCTGGCCGTCATGTAGACCATCTGCGTCCCGCCCACGAGCACGAGCGTCGCGAGGACGACCCACAACTGCGCCGAGAGCGCGAGCGCGATCAGCGACAGGCCGAGCGCGAACAGCGAGCCGAGCAGCAGCAGCCCGTACCGCACGTTGTCCTTCATCGACGCTACGAGGAGCGTCGCGACTACGGCGCCGATGCCGGGGGCGGACATGAGCAGGCCGAAGGTGCCGGCGCCGCCGTCCAGCACCTCCTGGTTGAACTGCGGGAGGATCGCGATGTACGGGAGTGCGACGACCACGGGTACCAGCGCGAGCATCATCTGCACGCGGAGCGTCCCATTCCGCCAGACGAAGACGGCGCCTTCGCGCAGGTTCTGCATCGGGCTGCCGGTGGACTTCGTCTCCGTGCGCAGCCCCGGCAGCGCGAGCTGGATCACCAGGTACGCGACGATCAGGTAGCCGACGGACTGGATGAGGAAGTTCTCGCCCGCACCCACGCGCGCGATCATCACGCCGGCGAGCGCGGGCCCCAGGATGCGCGTGATGTTGAAGCCGGCTGAGTTGAGCGCCATCGCGTTCATCAGGTCCTCGCGCGGCACCGTGCTCGGCATGACGGACTGGCGGACGGGCATGTTCAGCGCCCACGCGACGCCGCTCAGCAGGCTGAACACGAAGATGTGCCACACCTCCAGCCAGCCGCCGATGATCACGATCGCGAAGAGGAAGGTCAGCACCATCTGCGCCAGCTGCGTCGACAGCATCAGGCGCTTCTTGTCATAACGGTCCGCCATCACGCCACCCATCGGCGCGGCGAGCAGGGGGACGGAGCGAGCGCCGTTCGCCAGCCCCACGACCAGCGAGGAGCCCGACAGCGCGAAGGCGAGGTAGTTGATGGTGACCTGCTGCAGCCACAGCCCGCTGGAGGCGAAGAGCGTCCCGATGAGCATCAGCCGGTAGTCGCGGTGGCGCAGGGAGCGGAACGTGCCGCCCGCGGGGACGGGGGGCGGGCCGGCGTCCACGGCGGGCGCCTCGCCGGGCGCGGGGGGTCGCAGGAGGATGGGGGGCTGGGCGCGCTCGCGGGCCGGTTCGTCCTGCTCGAGTGGGCGTGCCATGGGGCCTCTTCCCGGTGCGGTGGCTACCCGCAGCAGGCTACGCTCGATCCAACCTTACCGTCAACGTGAGAGTTTGCTGAGACACGGTGGCGATGGCGGCGAAATCGCCGCCTCGCGCCCCGCGCAGCGGCTGTCCCGTCGAGGACGCGGCCGCTGCTATTCCAGCCCGGCGAGCTTCGGGAAGTTCGGCTCCGCGTGGCGCAGCGGCGGCAGCTCCCACGTCCCCGTGCCCACCGGCCGGATCTCTCGGTCCACGCGCACGTCCAGCACGTAGGGCCGGTTCGCCTTGATCGCCGCGTCCAGCGCACCCTCCAGGTCGGCGGCGCGGTCCACGCGCACGCCTTCGGCGCCCATGGAGCGCGCCATCATCGCGTAGTCGGGGCTGAACAGCGCGCCGGTCTGCGCGTCCTCGAACGTCGTCGCGTGCTCGTCGCCGAACATGCCCAGCTGCAGGTCACGGATGGCGGAGTAGCCGTAGTTGTTCCAGACCACCCACACCGCCGGGATGTGGTACTCCACCGCCGTGGCCACGATGTGCGGCGTCATCATGAACGAGCCGTCGCCGACCACCGCGATCGCCGGGCTCTCCGGCTCCGCGAGCTTCGCGCCGAGGATGCCGCAGGTCGCGAAGCCCATGCTCGCGAAGCCCCACGACTGGAGCAGGTGCCTCGGCTTGCGGGCCTTCCACAGCTGCACGAGCCAGTTGTGGTGCACGCCCACGTCGCTCGCCACCAGCGCGTCGCCCGGGATCACCTTCGCGAGCCCGGAGACGAGGCGCTCCGGGCGCAGCGGCTCCTGCTCCGACACCAGGAACGGCGCCTGGTAGCGGTCCCACACGGCCCGCGCGTCGTTCAGCCGGCCCACCCACTCCGTGTACGTCTTCGGCGTCTCGATGCGCTCCGCGACGCGCTGCACCATCACCTCGAGGCTCGACTTCGCGTCGCCGAGGATGCCGAGCGCGGCGGGGTAGTTGCGGCCGATCTCCTGCGGGTCGTTGTCGATCTGGATCAGCTTCGTCGTGGGGATCGAGAGCGTGTAGCCGTCCAGCCACGCGCTCGTCGTCCGGTCGTCGAACGAGCAGCCGATACCGAGGATGACGTCCGCGTGACGGGTCGCCTCGTTCGCGGCGTACGGGCCGTTGCGGCCGATCGCGCCGTACGAAAGCTCGTGCGTCTCGTCGATCACGCCCTTGCCGTTGGGGCTCGTGACCACCGGGATGCGGAGGAACGAGAGCAGCTCCATCAGCGGCTCCGTCGCCTCGCCGATGAGCCCGCCCTGCCCGACGAGGATCACGGGGCGCTGCGCGGTGAGCAGCAGTTCCAGCGCCTCGTCCAGCGCGCGCGGGTCGCCGGGCGACCGCTGGTACACCAGCGGGTCCGGCGTGGGCAGCTCCAGCTCCGCGGACTCCTGGAACACGTTCAGCGGCACATCGATGTTCACGGGGCCGGGACGGCCGGTGCGCAGCAGGCCGAACGCCTGCTTCATCGCCAGCGGGAGCATCTCCACGCGCGTCGGCTGGAACGACTTCTTCACCAGCGGGCGGATCACCGACGGGAAGTCGCCCTGGTAGTAGCGTCCCGTCTCCTGGAACGGCATGCGGTTGAACTGCATCGTCGGGACATTGCCGGTGATGGCAAGGAAGGACGAGGAGTCCATCATCGCGCCCGCGAGCGCGATCGGGAGGTTGCAGGAGCCCGGCCCGGACGAGGTGAACGTGACGACGGGCTGGTGCTTCACCTTGTAGTACGCGTCCGCCATGTACCCGGCGGCCTGCTCGTGGTGGACGGAGATCGTCTTGATCGCGTCGCCCGCGTCCCGCACCGCGTCCAGGAAGCCGATGTTCCCGTGCCCGCCGATGCCGAACAGGTACGGGACCTCCTCCTTGATCAGGTAGTCGACCATGATCTCGGCGCCCTTGTAGGAGCGTGGCATCGCGTGTCCTTCCATGTGAGGCCGGTGTGCGGACGCTGTCTCAGCCCTGCCCCGTAGCGTAGGATCGCCCCTCGACGCAGACAAGGAAGCGCCTGACCGGCGCCATGAGCAGGGAGCATCGTGAACAACGATTTCAACCAGCAGGTGATCGCCGAGTTCCGCGCGAACGGCGGCAAGGTGGGCGGCGCCTTCGAGGGGCGCGACATGATCCTGCTGACCACGACCGGCGCGAAGACCGGCCAGCAGCGCACGAACCCGGTGGTGTACCGCCGCGAGGGCGACGACATCTACGTCTTCGCATCCATGGCCGGCGCGCCGACCAGCCCCGCCTGGTACCACAACATGGTCGCCCACCCCCGCATCACCGTGGAGGTCGGCACCGAGAAGTACGAGGCGATCGCGACGCCGCTGGACCGCGCCGAGCGCGTCCGCGGTTACGCCGCGCAGGCCGCCGACGTCGCGAACTTCTTGGAGTACGAGGTGTAGACGGCGCGCGTCAGCCCCGTGG
>JBFWQJ010000044.1:0-14330 GCA_050249515.1 Dehalococcoidia bacterium
TGAGCCCGGCCTTCGCGATCGTCTTCGCGCTGGGGTTCGTGAATCCCTGCAGACGAACGGTGACCGGCTGGTTGGCCTGCACGCTGCTCCCCGACGGGATGGTCAGACTGAGCAGCCCGCCCGAGAGTGAGCCGCTCGTGTCGAACGAAGCGCTGCCCGGCTGAGTGACCGATGCGGGGACGCCGGACGACGGAATGAGCCAGTCGCCGAGGCTGAAGAGGATGTTGTCACTCCCGCCGGCGAGCGCCGTGGCGGGCGTGAAGGTGACTTCAAGGTCCACCCGGGCGCCCGGGACCGTCGAGCTCGGCCGGAACGAGACGTCGCGGATCCCCGCCGGCGCCGCGATCACGATGTCCGCCGAGGACGCGACCGCGGTCGTCTCCGGCGTGGTCGCGACGGTGAGGCCCGGCTTCCTGATCGTCTTCGCGGCCTGGGGGTTGGTGACCGGGCTCAACGTGACGGACAGCGGCGTGTTGGACGCGGCCGTGCCGGTCACCGTCACCCGGATCTCCCCCACAAAACCGGTGAACACGGAGAAGGTCGCCCCGGTGGAGAATCCCGTGCTGGTCGTGACGCTCACCCCGCTGGTGGGCACGATGAAGTCGGTCGTGTTGACCCTGATCTCGTTGCCCGTGGCCAGCGCGACGCCCGGCGTGAACTCGACCGTCAGCGCCGTGCGCGCGTTCGGTGACGGGTCCGCGACCGAGAAGCGCACGTCGCGCAGCCCCGCCGGCGCGGTGACGACGATGTCCGCCGCGGACGCGACCGCGGTCGTGTCCTTCGAGGTCGCGACCGTCAGGCCGGCCTTTGCGATCGTCCCCGCGGCCGGGTTGGTCGCCGGGAACGTGAACGTGGCCGTGGCGCCCGCGGTGATCGCGGCGCCGGTGATGACCACCGTGTCCGTCGCGCCGGGGCTGACGGTCCCCGTCAGCGTGCCGGTGACGCCGGTCCCCCCGGTCACCGCGACCGACCCGACGGGGAACGTGTACCCCGCCATCTTCACCGTGATCCGGTCGGCGGCGACCAGAGCGGTCGTGTACCTCGCGTTCACCGTGATCGTTGTCGCGGCGTTCGCGGCCAGCGGGTTCGCCGAGATGTTGACTGCGGTGATCGCGGTCCCGCCCACGATCGCCGGCATCGTCGCGGTCGAGGTGGACGCCAGTGTCGTGTCCGCGCTGTTCGTCACCTCGATGCGCACGGTGGTGCTCGCGGCCTGTGCGGCCGACGGGTTCGTGGCGCCGGTGACCCCGAACGTCACCGTGCCTGCGGAGATGCCCGAGGGGGTCGTCACCGTCAGGACGTTGCTGGTGAAGGCCGCGGTGTTGGCGGCCGGGCTGGGCGCGGTGAACGTGGCGACCGGCGTCGCCGGCCACGCGAACCCGGTCAGCGTCACCTTGATCTTGCCGCCCGCCGGGATCGCCACCGGCGAGGTGAACGTGATCCTCGGCGTCACGGCGGTGGCGCTCGCGGCGTTCGACGAGAGCGTGATCGCTCCGTTGGTAAGCTGCGGGATGCCAGACGTGATCGCCACCATCGTCGCGGTGGAGGTGGACGCCAGCACCGAGTCCGCGGCGTTCGTGACGCTCATCGCGACATCGGTGCGCGCCGCCTGCGCGGCCGACGGGTTCGTGGCGCCGGTGACCGTCAGCACCACAGAGCTGTTGGCGCCGATGGCCGCGGTGCTCGTGGTCACCGTCAGGACGTTGCTGGCGAACGACGCCGAGCCCACCGTCGTCACGCCCGCCCCTGAGACGAACTGGGCCGCCGGGGTTGCTGGCCACGAGAAGCCGCTCATCTCGACCTTGATCTTCCCGCCGATCGGGATCGATACGGGCGTCGTGAACGTCACGGTGGCGGTCACGGCGGTGGCGCTCGCGGCGTTCGACGAGAGCGTGATCGCTCCGTTGGTGATCACCGGCGTCGGGGGGATCTCGCACTGCGAGCCGGTGTAGCCGTTGACGCAGATGCAGCTACCGCCCGAGGCAATACCACCGTTGAGGCAGACCAACCCCCCACTGAGCGTCAGCGTGTACGTGGGCGAGGTGCCCGCGTCATTGACCGCCTGGACCGTCACCGTGTCCCCGGCCGTCAGTTGCGTGGTGCTCGGGGTGAAGGGAATGCCGCCACGGCGGTAGGTGATCGTGCCGGAAGTCGCCTCGGCGGCCACGCCGTAGGAACGACCGCTGGAGACGGGGAGCGTGAACGTCGTCTGCCCGCCGGTCAGGTCGGCGCGCGGCCAGTCGGAGAGCAGCACGTTGTCGTCGAGGGTGCCGGCCGAGTTCAGCGGCACCAGCGCGAGCGCCTTGATCGTCGGTCGGGGCGAGTCGCCACAGACGCGATCCGTGGTCGCCGTGCCTTCGGTCACCACGGCCTGGCCGGTCGGGCAGACCTTCCACTGCGTCGCGGCGATGGCGCCGCTGACGCTGGTGAACGAGCCCGCGGGGACCTGGAAGCAGAACAGCATCCCTTCGTTCGGCTGGTACTCGCCGGGCCGGCAGGCCGTCGGGCTCGTCGCGCCCGACAGGGCCACGAAGTGACCGGCCGGCGCGGGGACGCAGCTGCCCCCCTCGTTGTACGAGCCCGCCTGGCAGGTCACCGGGGGGAGGAACGGGTTGAACCCGCCACCACCACCGCCGTCGTCCGGCGTGGACGCCGCCGCGATCGTGATGCCGGCGCTGGACTGGACCACGGACGTGTCCTGCGACGTCGCCACGGTCAGGCCGGCCGCGGCCAGCGTCCCCGCCGCCGGGTTCGTCGCCGGGAACGTGAACGTCCCCTGCGTCAGCGCAGCCAGGGACGCGCCGCCGGCGAGCGTGGCCGTGACGGTGTTCCCACCGGTCACGTTGCCCGTCAGCGCGCCGACGAAGCCGCCCGTCGTCGTGAGCGCGATCGCGCCGTTCGTGAGCGTGTAGCCCGTCATCGTCACGGTGACGGTGTTGCCCGCGGCCAGCGCCCCGGCTGCCGAGGGCGTGAACGCCACGGTGACCGTGCTCGCGACGGCCTCGGTCAGGGGCGACGCGGAGATCGTGACACCGGTCACCGCCGTCGCACCGGGGACGATGGTGAAGCCGGCGGCGGAAGCGACGTCGGTCGTGTTCTTCGAGGTGCGGACGGTCAGCGCGACGGCGGCAATCGCCCCCGCGCCGGGGTTCGTCGCGGGGAACGTGAACGTCGCGGGCGTCGAGGCAGCGAGCGAGGTGCCACCTCCCACGGTCACGGTCACGGTGTTCCCGCCCGCTCCCGCTCCGGCCAGCGCCGCGCCGACGAAGCCGCCGGTGGGCGTGATCGCGATCGGCCCGGCGGCGAACGTGTAGCCGGTCATCGTCACGGTGATCGTGTCACCGGTGGTCAGCGCGCCGGTGGCCGTGGGCGTGAAGCCCACGGTGATCGTGCTCGCGCTCGTCGCCGTGAGCGGCGCGGCGGAGATCGTCACGCCCGTCACGGCCGTCGCGGTGATCGTGATGCCGGCGGCGGACTGCACTGCTGTCGTGTCCTGCGAGGTGGCCAGGGTCAGCCCCGCCGCGGCGATCGCTCCGGGTCCCGGGTTCGTTGCCGGGAACGTGAACGTCCCCTGCGTCAGCGCGGCAAGCGAGCCGGCCGCCACGGTCACGGTGACGGTGTTCCCGCCCGCGCCCGCCCCGTTCAGCGTGGCGCCCACGAACCCGCCGGTCGGGGTGACCGCGATCGGCCCGGGGGCGAACGTGTAGCCCGTCATCGTCACGGTGATCGTGTTGCCGACGCCGAGCGCGCCGGTCGCGGAGGGCGTGAACGCCACGGTGACCGTGCTCGCGGTGTGCTCGGTGAGCGGCGCGGCGGAGATCGTGACGCCGGTCACGGCGGTCGCGGCGGGGAGGATCGTGATGTCGCCGCTCTGCGCCGGCGCGTTGTTCGTCGCGGTGACGTCCACGCGGTACGTCCCGGCGGCGGCCGGGTTCGTCAGCCCGGCCCCGGCGCCGATGGTGATGGTGAGCGGGAGCCCGGCGGGCTGAAGGATCGCGACGGTCGTGGTGATCGTCCGCGCGCCGGCGTTGGAGGTGATCGCCGGCGCCGGGTCGGTCAGGCCGGCCCAGCTGACGCTGCCGCTGAGGTCGGCGGACGTCGGGACCTGCCACGGCGTCCCCGTCGCGGCCGGGGTGGAGTCCGCCGGGAAGGTGATGGTGATCGTCTCACCCGGGTTGATATCGCTGTCCATCTGCATGTCGATCGACAGGTTGGAGGTCGCGCCCGCCGTGGCCGCGTTCAGAGTGACGCTTGTCACAATGAGCGCCTGTGCTGCGTCCGGCCGGGCCAGGAAGAGCGTCAGAGCTGCAATCAGCGCGGCGGCAACGTGCCACGGGCGTGCAGAAGCAAACGCAAAGCGTGAGTCGAACATCGGCGCTACCCCCAAACAGCGCCCGGTCGGACTCTCTGCCGCTCGGACGAGTCTGAAGCACGGTACAGCGCCGCCTCTGGCCGGGCAATCGGGGTGTTTCAGGGTGGCAACAGGGGGCCGCGGGAACGGGGCAGCGCCCCTCCGTCGCCCATTCGGCCATCCCGAGGGCGCCTCTGGATGGGGGCGACCGACATCGGTTGGAGGAGGGGGCAGGCGACCGTCCGAGGTGCCGATGTCTCATCGCATCGGGCGGTCATACCGATCGGGGGACATTCGTCCCTTCGTGTCCCGTCGTATCAATCCGATGATGCCAGCGCCTTGAGCGAGGGGCGCAGGAGGAGGGCACATGCCCGAGGTACCCACGAACGTCGACTACCCCGGCGAGCCGATCACCGCGGACGGTGCGGAGATGGTGGTCTGGGTGGAGACCAACATCAGCCAGGGCGCCGTCGCCTACCCGATCACCCCCTCCACCACCATGGGCCAGGGATTCGAGGTCGCCGCATCCGCCGGGCAGCGGAACCTCTGGGGCGAGCGGCTCGCCTTCGTGGAGCCGGAGAGCGAGCACTCCTCCGCCTCCGCGGCGGAGGGCTTCGCGCTGAGCGGGGGCCGCGTCACCAACTTCACGGCGGGGCAGGGTCTCGTCCTGATGAAGGAGGTGCTCTACACCATCAGCGGCAAACGGCTGCCGGTCGTCTTCCACATCGGCGCCCGCGCGCTCACCTCGCACACGCTCAACGTGCACGCCGGCCACGACGACGTCATGGCGGTGGCGGACTGCGGCTGGGGCATGCTCTTCGGCCGCACCGGCCAGGAGGCGGCCGACCTCGCGCTCATCGCGCGCCGCGCCGCCGAGGCGTCTCAGACGCCGTTCATGAACATCCAGGACGGCTTCCTCACCACGCACACGATCCAGAACTTCCGCCTGCCTGAGCAGGCGTTCATGCAGGAGTACGTCGGCGCGCCGTCGGATCGCATCGAGAACCTGATGGACCCCAGCCGCCCGGTCATGAGCGGCGCCGTCCAGAACCAGGACTCCTACATGAAGGGCAAGATCGCCCAGCGCGCCTACACGGACCGCGTGGAGGGCGCCCTCACGGACGCGTTCGCCGCCTTCGCGCAGGCGACCGGCCGCCGCTACGACTTCGTGGACGGCTACCGCCTGGAGGACGCGGAGGTCGCCATCGTCGGCATGGGGTCGATGATGGAGACGGCGCAGGTCGCCGTGGACTGGCTGCGCGAGACGCGCGGGCTGAAGGTGGGCGTGCTCCACGTCACCGCGTTCCGTCCCTTCCCGGGCCGACGCGTCGTCGAGGCGCTCCGCCACCTGAAGGCGCTCGCCGTCATCGAGCGGATGGACAACCCGCTGGCGGAGTCCAACCCCCTGACGCTGGAGATCAAGGCCGCGTTCGCCGACGCGCTGATCGAGGGCCGCGTGAGCCGCATCCCGCGCATCGATTCCGGCTCGGCCGGCCTCGGATCGCGCGATGTCACGCCGGCGGACATGGTGGCGGTGGCCGACAACCTGGTCGCCGCGACGCCGAAGCCGTACTTCGTGCTGGGGATCGACCACGAGCTCACGCTGCCGCGCACCGTCTCGTTCGACGCGCGCGCGGCGGGGTCGTTCAGCGTCCGCGGGCACTCCGTCGGGGGCTTCGGCTCCGTCACGACGAACAAGATCCTCGCGACGGTCGTCGCGGACCTCTTCGACCTGTACGTGCAGGCGTACCCCAAGTACGGCAGCGAGAAGAAGGGCCTCCCAACCAACTACTACCTGACGATCTCGCCGGAGCCCGTGCGCTCGCACGCCGACCTGGACGTGGTCGACTTCGTGCCGCTGAACGACGTGAACGCGTTCAACCTCGGCGACCCGCTGGCGGGCCTGGTGGAGGGCGGCATGCTCTTCATGCAGTCGCACCGCACGAGGCCGGAGGAGGTGTGGGCGGACATCCCCGGCTGGGCGCAGGAGCGCATCCGGGCGCGGGGCATCCGCGTGCTGGCGCTGGACACCGTGCAGATCGCACGCGACGTGGCGACCAGCGCGGACCTGCAGCAGCGCATGCAGGGCATCGTCTTCCTCGGCGTCTTCCTGCACGCGACGCCCTTCCTGGAGCAGGGCAACCTGACCGAGACGGAGCTCTTCGCGCGCATCGAGAAGGCCGTGCGCAAGTATTTCGGCCGGCGCGGCGAGCAGGTGGTGCAGGACAACCTGAAGGCGATCCGCCGAGGGTTCACGGAGGTGATGGAGCTCCCGGCGGAGGTGATCGCCGGCGAGCCGGTCGGGGCGTAGCCCCCCTCGCGAGGCATCAGAGCGCGTGGACCGGGCGGCGACCGTGAGGCGGCGCCGTCCCGGGACGCAGATGAAAGGCGCGACCGTGTCGCAGATCATTCCCCTGCTCGACGTCGATGACTTCCGCAGCCGCATCGTGGATGCGTACAACCGCGGCACCGGTGACGCGGAGCTCCCGGCCGACCTCTCCACCGCGCGCTCGCTGATCCCGCCGGGCACGGGCGCCCTGCGCGACTTCTCCTACATCGCGCCTGAGATCCCGCTGTTCAAGCCGGACCAGTGCGTTGGTTGCATGGAGTGCGTCACCGCCTGCCCCGACACCGCGATCCTCGCGAAGGTCGTGGAGCCGGGGAGCCTCGACGCCCTGCTCGCCGCCGAGGACGACGCCGGCGTGCGCGAGGACCTGCGCGCGCAGTGGGTGCGCACCCGGAAGTACGCCGAGGCGGCGGAGAAGCGTGGCGAGGAGGCGGGACTCTTCGGCATCTTCATCGACCCCACGAAGTGCAAGGGCTGCGCGGAGTGCGTGGACGTCTGCGGCGTGCATGATGCGCTGGTCATGGAGCCGAAGCGCGACGGCGTGCTTGCGAAGCACCAGCGCCGCTTCGCCCACTTCCGCGCCGCGCCGCCCACCCCGGAGCGCTTCATCAACGAGCGCGCGCTCGCGGACATGATGCTCGCGGACCGCAGCCTCCTCTACGTCGGCGGCGCCGGATCGTGCATGGGCTGCGGCGAGGCGACCGCGATCCGGATGATGCTCGCGGCCAGCGGCTTCCAGTACGGCCCGGAGAGCGTGGGGATCGTGGCGGAGACCGGCTGCAACACCGTCTACGGCTCCACCTACCCGTACAACCCGTACCTCGTCTCCTGGACGAACTCGCTCTTCGAGAACGCCCCCGCGGACGCCCTTGGCGTGCGCCTGCGCTGGGACCAGCAGGGCTGGGAGTCGAAGAAGCTGTGGGTGCTCGGCGGCGACGGCGCCATGCTGGACATCGGCTTCGGGTCGCTCTCGCGCATGCTCGCGTCGGGCGCGGACATCAAGGTGCTCGTGCTGGACACGCAGGTCTACAGCAACACCGGCGGGCAGGCCTCCACGGGCTCGTTCCTCAGCCAGGAGGCGAAGTTCGCCAGCGTCGGCCGTGAGCACCCCGGGAAGAGCGAGCATCGCAAGGAACTCGGCCTGATCGCGATGATGCACCCCGAGGTGTACGTGGCGCAGACCATCACCGCGGATGCCAACCACTTCTACAAGGCGATCATGGACGCCAACGCCTACGACGGTCCGGCCGTCGTGAACGTCTACACCACCTGCCAGCCCGAGCACGGCGTGGGCGACGATGCCGCACAGGCGCAGGCGCGCCTCGCCCGCGACACGCGCACGTTCCCCGTCTTCACCTACGACCCGCGTCGCGGCACCTCCATGCGCGAGCGGCTGAGCCTGGCGGGCAACCCGGACTACACGAAGGACTGGTCGTTCGACCGCAAGACCGGCGAGCCACGCGACTTCACGATGTTCGCTCGGGCCGAGGGTCGTTTCGCCCGTCAGTTCGCACCGGACGGGACACCCTCGCAGCTGATCGAAGACTCGAAGGCGGAGCGCCTCCAGTACTGGCACCTGCTCCAGGACCTCGCCGGCATCCCGGGCGAGGGGTAGGTCGGTCGCTGTCGCGAACAGGTCGAGCGGGGACGAGCGTCCGCACGCACTACTTCGGTGCGCGCGGGGGGCTGCTCGATCTCACCGAGGAAACCGCTGCGGCCCTCCGGGCCGATGGTGCGCGCGGAGTCGGCTCGCGCTAGCGCACGCGCTCTCGCGGCAGGTCGATCACGCGCTCCGCCAGCGTCGCGAGCATGGCGAACGCGCGCTCGTGGTCGCGGGTCGCCTCGAGGTTGGGGGCGTCGTACCAGTCGAGGACCACGTACTCGCTACCCATTGCCTCCAGCGCTGCGAGGTCGGCGTGGATCTGCTCGATCGTGCCGGTACCGGGCAGACGGTCCGGGCCGGGGATGGGTGCATCGACGATCTGCAGTTTGATCCGCGGCGCCAGCGGCGGCACCGGTTTGCCGACGCGCTCCGACTCCGCGCGCAGCTGTGGGAGGAGGTGGTCCCGCAGCACGTCGACCGGCTGGTTGATCGGGTGCCACGCGGCATCGAAGCGCGCGGCGCGGCGCATGGCCGCCGGGCTCCCGCCGCCGACCCAGATCGGCGGGTGCGGGCGCTGGTGCGTCGCGACGGCGGAGACGCGCTCGAACTGCACGTGGCGTCCGCGGAACGTCACCTCGCCGCTCCCGGTCCAGAGCGCGCGGAGCGCCGCGAGAGCGTCATTCGACCACGCCCCGCGGGTGGCGTGCGGCGCGCCGATCGCGGCGAACTCGTCCGCGGGGTTGCCCACGCCCACGCCAAGGATGACGCGCCCGCCGCTGAGTCGGTCGAGGTTGGCGACGTGATGCGCCAGCAGGATCGGGTGGCGGTAGGGCAGCACGATCACCGTCGTGCCCAGGTCAATGCGGGTGGTCCGGCCGGCGAGCCAGGACAGCGTGATCAGTGCGTCGTAGTACGGCTCCGGGTAGCGCCCGGCAATGCTCGGCGTGATCGCGACGTGGTCGGAGATGAAGATGCCGTGGTAGCCCAGCGCCTCCACAACGCTCCCCCAACGGCCGATGGACTCGGGAGTGATGCCGGGCCCGAAGTTCAACAGATTGACGCCGACCTTCACGCGGTCACCTCCACCTGCCCACCGTCTATTGTCCCGATCCACCTCGTGTGAGCGTGGTCGGCAACATGGCATCGCCCACGGTCAGGTAGATCTCGCCCCCGGAACGCGCAAGCGAGAACCGCGTACGTCGCTCCAGTCGCGCGACGAACTGCGAGAGCCATGCGCGGTCGAGCACGAAGATTTCGAGCTCCTCGGCGCGGTGGATCTTCGCGGCTGCGAGCTTGGCAGCCCACTGGTGCGGGTCCCGGTGCGTGTACACGGCAACGCGCGCCGCAGCCTTGCTCGCGCGATGCAACCGCTCGGGTTCGGGCAGTCCGATGTCGACCCACGACTGCAGCGCGCCGGTGAGATCCCGGATCCCGATCGCGGGATCGCTGGGGTCCGACAGACCGTTGGAGAAGGCGATGCCTTCCGCGTATTCCAGGCAGTACGCGATCACACGCGTGGCCAGATAGTCGGCCGTCTCACTGGGATGCTGAGCGACGCGCAGATTTAGTGTCTCGTACACCCCACGATCGGAATCGGCGAGCTCGATGTCGAAGGTGTAGATCGTTGCGCCGAGTGCCATGGACTGCCGAATCTCGTAGACCGGGGAAGGCGGGGGTCATGCGCGATGGTACCGCTGGCAGCCTGCGAGGACGTTGCGGAGTCGATCGCGACCCGTTGTTCCACAGGCCGAGGGTCACCGTGGCGCTGACTCGTTGCTCATCGGCAGCGCTTCGCGAAGCCCCGGACTGCTACCAAGCTCTGACCGCAGTGGTCCGCGATAACGGTCAACAAACAGCCCGCCGAAGCGGGCCATCTGAATCTCCAATGCTTGGAGCGGGAGACCGGATTCGAACCGGCGACCCTCTGCTTGGGAAGCAGATGCTCTGCCAACTGAGCTACTCCCGCGCTCCTGAATCTGTGCCCACCCCCGTGCCTGCCCCGAAAACGCGGGTAGCAGGCACTCGGTTTCGCGCACCGACCTGCACCCGAGTCTACCGATCGCGTGGTGCGTCGTCCAATCTGCCGGGAGCGGTGGCGGACCTCTCGTTGGGCGCGGCGCGCCGGGACGACGAGGCCTCGGTGTTGCGGCGGATGAACTCATCGGCCACGATGCCGACCGCCCGCTGCCACGGCCCCCGGGACCAGCTCTCGCGGAGCCGCCCGTGCTCCTTCGCAATGTCCGCGATCGAGCGCCCCTCCAGGGCGACACCGATGAGCGTCGCGCGGATCCGCCGGACGCGCTCCGTGGCGCGGGCCTCCGGGAGCCGTTCGAGCGCCCAGGCCACGATCTCGAGGAGTACGTCGCGCACAGCGCCCCCGTCCGCGAACAGCGACGTGCTGGCCGCGGCGCGACGGCGAATCAGCGCCGTCCGGACGAGCGGGGAGTCCTCGAGCAGGTCGACATCGTCGATGTGGCGGACGCCGTAGGCGACGGCCTTCCTGATGTCGTCGATGCGCATGCGGCCGCCGGACGGGGATGGCTGGTCGGTCATGGGACGCTCCGGAGTCGTGATCGGGCGGACGGGTTCGTGACCCCATCGTCCGCGAGAGGCGGTCGATCGGAGCGGAGATAGCGGAGGAGGAGCGGCTATCATCTCCGCCATGAGCACCGAGCTGTTGCTGACGAGCGCCCAGGTGGGCGAACTCCTGCATCTCTCGCGCCGACACGTCACCGAGCTGGCGGCGAGTGGAAAGCTCGTGGGGAAGAAGATCGGCGACGGGAGGGCGTGGTGGTTCCACCCGTCCGATGTCGAGGCCTTCATCCGCTCTCGAGATGGGCTGTCGGCCCGGCTTGAGGATCGGGATGACCGCCCGCTCGGGCCGCATGCGCAGGAGGTCTTCGACCGCCTCGCCGCGATCTTCGACCTTCGGCTGCCGCCCAATCCCCTGGCTCGACACGCCCGGGCGATCCCGGAGGCGAGCAGCCCCGATCTTGCTCGATACCGGGGGCACGCCTCGGAGGAGACCTGGGCGAGTTACGAGCGGACACGGCTTGCCGTTGCCGAGTACGCGGCGCAGTACCGCCGCGCGCATGCAGCCCTGCTGCCGGTCATCAAGCGAGGGCTTGGGCGCCGCCCGGCGGCGGAGGTTTCGGCCTTTGTCCAGTCGATCATCGAGATCGGGTCCGCAAGCGTCCGCGGCGGCCGTGTCCCCCCCGTGGATTACATCCAGGATCCAGTTGCCCAGGACGACATCGTGCGAGTCTGGAGCTGGTCCTTCCGGGGACGCGCCGAAGAGTTGAAGGCGCTCCACGAGCCTCGACTGCGCTCGCCGGAGGTTCGTCAGGTCGGACTGGCGGCGCGAGAGGCTGAGCGGGCGATCGCGGAATTAGGGCGGGCCGCAGCTCCCGACAGATTGCGCCGGCTGATCCTGGAGGGTGGCTGCGTCGACTGCCCCTGACGGCGGTGCTGCCGTAAACGACGGCGTTTACGCAGCCGTGTACGCCGTTGTTTACGGCTGCGCGCCCCGTTCGAGAGTGCTGGTGTACAAGGGGCCGCCCCCGCCGATCCTCGCTGCCGATGTAAACGACCTGTGTCGAGGCACCCAGTCGATCGCCAAGGTGCCGGCAGGCGCCAGCTCGGCCCTCAGTGAGCGCGCACTCCCCTCGGGGCGGGCAACCTCCGGACGGCGACGCTTCCTGCGTCGTCCTCTCACGTTCGATATAAAGGGCAGCGTCGTCGATTGACGGATGGTACGGTCGCGCGCGGAGGGTGAAGGGTGACCAGGACGTCGACGCGCCCCGCGGTCCCGGTGCCGGCTCGCGCGACCGCGTCGGTCGCCTCGGCCCGGCCGGGCGCGGCGGTAGGCGGGACGCGCGCGGCGCAGCTCCTCGACCTCCAGCGGCGCGCCGGCAACCGGGTCGTGCAGCGCCTCGTCTCGCGCGACCCGGTGCAGCGCTGCGCGAAGGACGCCACGTGCGCGAACAACGACCCGTGCCCGCTGCACGGGCCGTACTCGCAGGCGACCAGCACAGCGTTCGGCGCCGTCCGCCGCAACCGGGACTTCATCGCGCAGGAGGTCATGGACGATCAGCTCGCCGGGAACGTGGCGAGCAAAGACGAGATCCGCGACGGCGTGAACACGCACGAAGGGATCCCGGCCGATCAGAGTGCAGCGGTCACGGCCCAGACCAAGGCCGGCGGCGTCGCGGCGGGCATCCAGAGCGGACTCCGCGTCCCCACGAAGACCGCGCTGCTCATCGACCCCGCCGATGCGAATGCACAGGCAGGTGCGCACTCGGGGTTCTTCCCCAACAACACCGGCACCGGCGGCCAATCGAAGGCCCACGAGCCGCTGCGCCAGGCGATCCCTCCCGGCCTCCAACCCGTCGATCAGGTGCTGCTCCAGCAGTCGCGCATGGTCGCCTCGATGGCGAACGGCCCGCAGATCCTGGCGAGCAACCGGTTCACCGGAATGACGCCCACGAACCCCGCCTTCCCCGGACCGATCGAGGCGACCACCGCGCAGCAGCAGCAGAACCGCATCCGCATGGCGCAGCAGCTGCACATCGCGCGCGAGGTGGCGAAAGATCGTCACGCGACCATGGCCGCCGCGAAGGGATACCCGTCACGCGTCAGCCAGCCTCGTGAGGGTGTCTTCGACGACGGCACCGGCGGCGACGCCCTGCCCGGGGGCCAGACGCGCGCCCGCTCGCAGCCGCGCGAGTTCGAGGACGAGCAGGGCACGACCGCGAAGGAGAAGAACCGCTTCGCGGCGAACGCGAGCGCCCAGCTCTCCGAGTCGTACTGGGCCGGGTACACGCGGGAGCGGCAGCCGAAGCAGTGCCCGGCCTGCGGCGTCACCTCGGACGCCATCTACACGCGGTGCCGCGCCTGCAAGCAGCCGCTGCCCTAAGGCCCGATCCGTTGCGTAGGAGGCGAGGTGCTGAACGCCACCCGCAGCATGCCACTCGCTCAACTGCCAGCAGTTCCATCGCGTTCAGCGACTCGCCCACTCAACCGAGGCTGGTGCGCTCGCGGAGGCCGAGAACGGTATTCCCCGGCGACTCGGAGTCTCCCCGCGTCTCGCGTGCCGCGTGTTTCGGGTTTCGAGGGCTCGTTCCTGTGACCCCCTGGCCAGGACCGTCCCCGCAGGCTAGTAACGAACCTCGATCGTGTCCCCGTCGACGACGCGGGTGACCGCCGCCGCGCTCCGGAGTGCCCGGGCACCGCGATCCGCCCAGGGCACGGCCGGCGGTTGTCGAGGTGAAGCGGACGATGCGAGTCGAAGTCTGGCACTCGGGTGCGCGGTTGCCTGGTGTGCCTTCGCGCTCGCAGCCCGGGCGTTCTTCCCGGGCGCGACGGCGTTCGAACTGGGCGTCGGATCGGCCCTGGCGATCTTCCTTGCCGTCTTGTTCGGGACCCTCCGTCGCTTCCAGTGACAGCCGCCGCTACGGGCTGACCCCGACCGCCTCTAGTCTCGGCTGCCGGAGGGTGGCGATGACGGGACGGGAGGCCAGACCTGGTCAGGCGCTGCCGATCCTGCGTGCGCTGGCCGCGTGCGTCGCGCGCGAGATTCCCCTCCGTCTCCGGGACGAGACGGCCGCGGGGCAGACCCAGCTGCGACTGGCGATCGAGGTGGATCGGCAGGAGTTCTACCGCGTCTTCCCCATGATCAGGAACCGCGGTCCTGTGGACAGGGGGCGCCTCTTCGACCGGTCGGTGGGGCCGGGCGAGCCGGCCGAGATCAATCGCGACGCCGCTGCCGAGTTCGGGCAGACCATCGAGCTCTGTGCCGAGGCCGGCCACGATGTGCGGATCGATTGGCCCCCTGCCGGCCGACCCTCCGACATCGCCCCTGAGCATGAAGTGCTGACGTTCACGGTGCGCGTGCCCGCATCAGCGTTCTACGCCCTGAGGCCGCATCAGTTCTGACGGGACGCGTTGCCCACGATGCCCAGGTGGTGGGAATCGGTGCGCATCCGGCCGCGCCGCGGGCGGCTGCACGCTCATTTCCAGCTCTCACCCTG
>JBFWQJ010000045.1:0-14268 GCA_050249515.1 Dehalococcoidia bacterium
GAAGGTGCTCTCCCGCCTGGGCTTCACTGCCGCCGTCTACCTGCTGGTGATGGTGCCGTTCGCGTACCTGATCATCCGCTACGCCGCCCCGGACACCTCGCTCGCCGGGGTCGTCGTCGGGCTGCTGGTGGTGTGCCTGCTGCTGACGTTCCTCGGCGCGCTGGGGATCACGTTCTCCACGCTCTTCTCCAACGTGCTGCTCGCCGTGCTCGGCCTGCTGCTGGTGATGGTGCTGTCCGGCTTCGTGCTCCAGTTCCTCGGCCTGACGTGGATGAGCACCACCGCGGTCGTCACCGGCCTCCCCGCGACGTTCCGAGGTCAGACGCCCACGTGGGACCTGGTGCGGATGTTCGTCGTCTTCACCGCGCTCACCGGCGCCGCCATCGCCACCTCGTTCTGGGTGTTCCGCGAGCGCGACCTCTAGCGCCGCCCCTCCCATGAGCACGCACGACGCCACGCCCGAGCCCCCCGCCCCGCGGGGCCTCGGCGGGCTCGTGACGACCGAGGTCGACCGCATCCCCCTGGGCACGCACCACGGGCGCGAGCTGCACGCCCGCGTGGAGCGCCGCCGCGCGCGGTTCAGCGCGGGGCGGCAATGGCATCTCGCCGTGAGCCTCGACCGTACCCGGCCCGTCGCGATCGAGGTCGCGGCTCCCGGGGAGCGGTACGATTTGAGCATCGTCACCGCCGATCCGTGGTGGCGGCTCGTCCGGCGCGTGAGCGCACTGGCGATCGCCTCCGCGGCCGTCCTCGTCGTCGCCGGGCGCGTGCGCGCCGCGCGCGGCCGGGAGTAAGGAGCGCACCGTGGCCACCGAAGACACCCTCGCCGAGGTCACCCGCATCCCGGACCGCGCCACCGCCGCCGCCTGCTTCGGCGCCCCGGTCACCTCCGGCGACCGCACGGTCATCCCCGTCGCAGACATCCAGTACGGCTTCGGCGTGGGCTGGGGCGGCTCGGAGGGCGGGCCGTCCAACCCCGCGGGCCACGGCGGCGGCGCCGGCGGCGGTGCGCGCACCCGCGCGATCGCCGTGATCGAGGTCGCCCCGACCGGCGTCCGCATCCTCCCGATCGAGGACCAGACGAGCATCCGCATGGCGGCGATCGCCTTCGCCTCCGCCGCCACCGCGATCCTCGCGCGCACCATGCTGAAGCTGATCCGGGGCTAGCGTGACCTCCCGCACCCGGCAGCGCGCCCAGCTCGTCCTCGCCGTCCTCGTCGCGGCGGCGATGATCGGCTCCGCGTACTTCCGGATCGGGCCGGAGCACACCTGGCTCTACCTCGTGGGCGTCTGGGCGATCATCTCCGCTGCGTTCGAGGTCACCGGGCGGTCGAAGGACCCCCACCGCGGCTAGCCGCCGCCCGCCGTTTGAGTCAGCGGCACTCCTCTCTCTATACTGGGAGCACGAGTCCGCCGCTGTAGCTCAGTGGCAGAGCAGCTGTTTCGTAAACAGCAGGTCGTGGGTTCAAGTCCCACCGGCGGCTCCACACTCCCTCCCTCGACTGATCGAACCAATCCCGGCCCGTCGACCTCCGGACGGGGGATCGGCCGCGCGCGAAGGGGCACCGAGCATGAGCAAGTTCCGCAATCGCATCCGCGACCTGGGCCGTGCTCCCGCCGGGTTCGGCTTCGCCGCCCTCACCCGCGCCTCGGCCGCGCGCCACATGCTCGTCGTCGCGGAGGTGGAGGACGCCGCCGGCGCCACCGCCGCCGCGGAGGCCGGCGTGGACGCGGTGATCCTCCGCGGCTCCGCCTCCGCGCTGGAGGGCCTGTCGCTCCCGAACAACACCCTCGCCGGCATCTGGCTCGAGGATGCGACCGGCGCCGAGGTCGAAGCGGCCCAGCAGGCGGGCGCGGACTTCTTCCTCTTCGATGACGGCCGCGCGAACGCCAGCGCGCTGGTCCCCACCGAGATCGGCCGCGTGCTGCTGCTCGGCCCCGACCAGGAGACCGAGCGCCTGCGCTCCGTCTCCGCGATCGACCTCGACGCCGTCGTCGTCACCGGCGAGGTGGGCGCGACCACCGTGCGCGACCAGCTCGCGCTGCGCCGGGTCGCCTCGCTCACCGGCGCGCACCTCCTCGTCGCCGCGGACGCCGTGCCCGACACCGCGACGCTGGAGGCGTGGCGCGACGCCGGCGCCCCCGCCGTCCTCGTCTCCGGCAGCGCCGCGGACCTGCGCGCCGCCGTGCAGGCCGCGGAGGCCGTGCCCGCACCGAAGCGCCGCGACGAGCGCCGCCCGATGCCGATCATCGGCGCCCCCCGCGCCAGCGCCCACGACCACGAGGACGAGGACGACGACCTCTAGTCGCCCCCCGATCCACGGCCCGGGACGCCTCAAACGTCCCCGAAGCCTCCATCGCGGGAACAATTTTCCAGATTCGCGCGGTGCGCGTTGAATCTGGACACCCTCACGCGTACGACAATGTTTCTTGACGCCGTTGAAGCGGCCTCCCTAGGATGCGCCCGATGAACGCGAACGCCGAGATCGACCCCGCGACTGCGCGCTTCCAGATCGGCGAGGTCGCCGACCGCACCGGCGTGACCCAGCGCACCCTGCGCTTCTACGAGGAGAAGGGCCTCCTCCGTCCGCCCGAGCGCATGGACGGCGGCTTCCGCCTCTACTCCGAGAACGACGTCACGCGCATCGGGTACATCAAGCAGCTGCAGGACCTGCTGGGCTTCACGCTGTCCGAGATCAAGGACATGGTGGAGGCGGAGGACCTGCTTCAGCAGATCAGCGCGACGCGCCGCCCCGACCGCGAACTGCCCGAGCGCCTCCAGCGCTCCGAGCAGATCCTGGGCGCGCTGGAGCGCCAGCTCGAAGTCATCGACCACAAGGTCGAGCACCTCGCCAAGCTGCGCGAGGAACTGCGCGCGAAGCAGACCCGCGTCACCGCCCGCCGCACCGAGATCCTCGCCGCCCTCGAGGCCGAGCAGGCCGTCTCCGAGCTCTAGCCCTCCACTGTCGCGACCACGAGGTAGCGTCCGCTCGCGTCCCATTGCAGCGGCGGCCACGCGTAGTACGCGAGCGGTCTGAACAGCGGCGCTACCTGCGCCCCGCTCGTGGTCACGCCGGGCTCCAGCACGTACACGTGGCCGTCGAGGTAGTACGCCACCTTCCGCCGATCCCGCGACCACGCGCCAGCGGTCGCTCCGACGATGCATGACGCATGAGCCGGGACCAAGGGATGCTCGATGAAGATGCCGGCGCACGTTGCGAGCGCGCCCGTACGCAGAATTGATGACTCCTCGGGCGGTCGCCGGACCGGCACGTACTCCTGGACTTCTCCGGACAGCGGTTCGTAGCGGAATGACCGGCCAGGCGCGATCCCAAGTCGGTATGCCGGATCCCAGAAGTCCCGGAACAGCAACCGGCCCTCCGCGTCCCATCCCACAGTCAGCGAGATGCCACAGTTGCAGCTATGCACGTCTTGAACGGCCACGTCCGTTCCGTTCGCCGAGTCGAAGACGCGCACCGATAACCAGCTGCTCCGGTCCGTCCATCGCAGATACCCGACAAACCGACCGTCGGGGGACAGCTTCGCCCCCAGACCATCGCTCACCACGAGTTGCTGCCCCGCGGCAGTGACGCGGTGCCATCCGCCGTGCAGTGGCACCAACAGCACCGAACCGTCGGCCGTCGCATCCGGCAATTCGTCGACGGCGTCGTTCCACTCCCGGATCACCGTCCCATCGAGGCGCTCCAGGCGGAGCCGTCCGCCCGCCAGCGTCCAGATCGCTGAGTCTCCGAGAGACAGCCGGACGATCGCGCTCTGATCGGTCGGGTAGTCCAGCACCGGTCGAATCAGGCGCGCGGTGCCGGCCACCGTGTCCACGACGTGCACGCCTCCCTCGAGCGGGTCCGGCGGTGGAGCACCGGGGGTTGGCGTCGGTGACGGGTCCGGCGGGGGCACCTCTGACGTCGCAGTCGGGCTCGCCGTCCCCGCCGCCGTCGCCGTCGGGCTCGCCGTCACCGTCGCACTGGCGGTGGCCGTCGCCGTCGCACTCGCGCTCGCCGTCACCGTCGAGGTAACGACCGGCGCCGGGCGCGGAGGATCGTCGCAGCCGGTGAGCGCGAGCGCGGAGCAGCAGATCGCGGCGAGGAGGATCGCCGCGCGGGTCGAGGTGCCTCGACTAGTGGTGTCCACCACCGTGCCCGGCGGCGGCCGGGGCGGCAGCGGCGGCGGGCGCCGCGTGCGCGTCGTCGTGGTGATCGTCGTGCGGGACGGCGGGCGCCTGGAACTCCCAGTCGAGGTTGCGCTGGCGGCGGTAGAGGTAGCCCAGCGTCAGCACCAGGAACAGCACGGTCAGGCCGATCGCCGTGAGCAGCACCACCAGCCCCAGGTCGCCGGGGACCGGGACGCCGCGACCCTCGCCGGTCGGGGCGGCGGCGCCGCCGCCGTGCGTCGGCTCCGCGGCCAGCGCGAGGAGCGGGAGCAGCGCCATGGTCGCGCCCGTGACGGCCGCGCTGAACAGTCGCTTCATGCTCTCGATCCTCCTCGACGTCCCGTGAACCGCCGCCAGTCTACCGCGCGCCGAGGCTAGACGGGAGGCCCCCCTCGCACCGTCGGACAGGCGCACCGGGTACCGCACGATTGTGCGACAGCACCGTGAGCACGCGAGTGGTGGGGCCTTCCCGGGTGCGTTGCCCCACATCTTGTGGTTGCCTATACTCAGACGCCTAAGGACAGCGATCGGAGCGACGGTGAAGAGGACCTGGCAGCCCAAGCGCAAGCCGCGCCAGCGCAAGCTGGGGTTCCGCGCGCGCATGGCCACGAAGGACGGTCGCGAGATCATCTCGCGCCGCCGCGCGCGCGGTCGCACGCGCCTGACGGTCTAAGACGCCCACCGCCCGGTCCCGTATCGAGCACGAGTCATCCTGACCCTC
This sequence comes from Dehalococcoidia bacterium, assembly GCA_050249515.1. Lineage (GTDB taxonomy): Bacteria > Chloroflexota > Dehalococcoidia > UBA2979 > UBA2979 > SHYQ01. The sequence continues at coordinate 4,890 of JBFWQJ010000045.1, forward strand.
ACCACGCTCCCTCCATCCCGCGGGCCGCAGGCCCCCCGGAGGGTGACGTGACGCAGGGCTCGCACCCGCCGCCGCCCGGATCGCCCCCCGCCTCTGCGGGACGTGGCCCGGAGCGACTTCGGCGGAGCCAGGACTTCGCGGCGACCATGCGGACCGGGCGACGTGCGAGGCATGCGCTGCTGACGGCGGTAGCGCGGCGGACGCACGGGCCAGACACTCGATTGGGCCTCGCGGTCAGCCGCCGTGTCGGCGGCTCCGTGGTGCGCAACCGCGTGAAGCGGCAGATCCGCGCCCTGACCCGGTCCCACCAGTGGGTGCCGGGCTACGACGTGGTGATCGTCGCGCAACCAGCCTGCGCCGAAGCTCGATTCGACGAGCTGGCGAGCGCCATCGCGAGCACATGCGAGAAACTGGGCATCCTGATGGGGAACCGAGCGTCGTGAAGGCGTCTCTGCTCGCGATGATCCGCTTCTACCAGCGATTCATCTCGCCCGGCCTCGGCGTGGCCTGCCGCTATGAGCCCACCTGTTCCCGCTACGCCTACGAGGCGATCGAGCGCCACGGCCCCGCGCGGGGCGTCTGGCTGGCCGCGAAGCGCCTCGGCAGCTGCCGTCCCGGCGGCGGCTCCGGCTACGACCCCGTCCCCGAGGTGCCCCGCACGCACCACCACGGACACACGGCATGATGTTTCACGTGAAACATCCACAATCCCGCCGGCCGTGGATAGCTCTCACGGGCCTGATCACCGGCGTCGCGCTCCTCGCGACCGCCTGCACCGGCGACACCCACCCGGCGAAGGGCTGGGCGCCGCCCGTCCCCGCCCCCGGGAACACGCTCCTCGTCCAGTCCGGCGCCGGCCGCCTCACCGCCACGAAGCCGGACGGCACCCGCGTCGCCGACTACCAGGTGCCGGGCCCCATGACCTCCGCCTTCTTCGGCCTGCGGCAGGTGCAGTCGAGCCCCACGCCGCTCTACGCCACGCCGCTGGTGGACGGCAGCACCGCCTACATCGTGTCCCACGACGGGCGCGTTGTCCGGCTCAGCCTCGAGAACAGCTCGCTCGCCGAGCAGTGGACCGTCGACCTGCACCAGAAGGTCGTCGCCACCCCGATCCTGCGGGGCGACCGCCTGTACGTCTCCACCGAGAACGGCCACCTGGAGGTCCTGAACACCGCCAACGGCACCGTGATCAGCTCCAGCCGTCCGACCGACGGCCGCGTCTGGGGCTCTCCGGCCATGCTGGACGGCCGAATCTTCATCGGCACGCTGGACAGCAGCCAGGTGCTCGCCGTGAACGCCGACACCGGCGCCGTCGAGTGGGAGCAGCCGAAGGTCGGCGCCTCCGCCTCGCAGCTCGTGGTGGAGGGCGACACGCTGGTCGTCGCCTCGTTCGACCGCACGATCCACGCGCTGGACACCGCGGGCGGCGCCGAGCGCTGGCGCTTCGTCGGCGACGGCTGGTTCGTCGGCGCGCCGCTGGTCACCCAGCAGGCCGTCTACGCCGGCTCCATGCGCGGCTCCGCGTACGCGCTGGACCGCCAGGGGAAGATGCTCTGGCGCTTCCAGCGCGAGGGCCTGGAGTTCCGCTCCACCCCCGTCCTCATCGGCGACACGCTTGTCATGCTGGACCGCAACGGCGTGGCCGTGGGCCTGAACGCCGCCGACGGCACGGAGAAGTGGACGCGCACGGCCGAGGGCACCACGATCGACGCGAACGCCGCCGCCGTGGACGGCGCCGTCTTCGCCGTCACGAACGACTACCGCCTCCTGCGCGTGGACCCCGCGACCGGCGACATCAAGACCTTCGACGTCCAGCCCCCTCGCGGCGGCGGGAACTAGCGGAGTAGCGGGGAAGCATGCCGATCGGAGCCATCTGGCAGACCGCGCTCGAGACGCCCCTGATCAACATCATGGTCGCCATGACCGTGTTCCTCGGCGGGTCGTACGGGCTCGCGATCCTCGCCTTCACCGTGCTGTCGCGGGTGCTCATGTTCCCGCTGACGCTGCGGATGCTGCACTCCATGAAGGCGCTGCAGGACATCCAGCCGCAGATGCAGGAGATCCAGAAGAAGTACACGGATCCCCGGCGTCGGCAGGAAGAAGTGATGAAGCTCTACCGGGAGTCCGGGGTGAACCCCCTGGGCTGCCTGGGTCCGCAGCTGCTCCAGTTCCCGATCTTCATTGCCCTCTACCAGGTCATCCGCCTCACGCTGGGCACCACGCCCGAGGCCGTGCTGGACCTCTCCCACCGCCTGTACGACTACCCCCTGATCCAGAACGCCATCCCGCTCTCGTCCACCTTCCTGGGGATGGACCTGGCGGCCGCCGGCAACTACGTGCTGGTGGTCCTGGTGTTCTGCTCCATGTGGCTGCAGCAGCGCATCTCCACCAGCCGCAACGCGGCGACGGCGACCAGCGAGCAACAGCAGCAGATGAACACGATGATGCAGTGGATGATGCCCGCGATGTTCTCGTGGTTCGTCATCGCCGCGCCCGCGGGCGTCGGACTGTACTGGGTCGCCAGCACGGTCATCGGCATCGTCCTGCAGTGGGTATTCGTGGGCCCGGGCGACTTCACCTGGGGCTCCCTCCTCCCCGACCCGTTGCGAGAGCGGCTGGGCATGCGCCCCGCCTCGCACGGGTCGCACCGCCGCCCCGCCCCACGGGCGGCACTCAGCCAGCACGCAGCGACCCCTGACGGGGCCTCCACCGAAACGAGGACGACGGATGCGCGTAGCGGAGACCAGCGGCAAGACGGTCGACGAGGCAATCGCACGGGCTCTGAATCAACTGGGCCTGCGCCGCGATCAGGTCGACGTCGACGTCATCACTGAGGGTAAGGCCGGCTTCCTCGGCTTCGGCTCGGAGGAGGCGATCGTCCGCGTCACGGCGAAGGACTCCGTCCTCACCACCGGCGCCGGCCGCCAGCGCGGCGGACGTGGGGGCCGGGGCGGCGGTGGACGCCGCGCCGACGGCGCCGCGGACCGCAACCGTCAGCCCGAGGCCGCTCGCCCGCGCGACGACGACGACGATGATGACGACCGTGATGACGAGGACGCCCCGCCCTCCCGCGGGCCGAACGACGCGCCTCGCGCCGGCGGCGACAGCGCCGAGGGCACGGGTGAGCGCCGCCGTCGCGGACGCCGCGGTGGCCGGGGCCGCCGGGGTGGCGGCGGCAATCGTGACGGCGCGGCCGAGTCCGGCAAGCCGGGCGAATCGACCGAGCGCGAGCCCGTGGCCGCCGCAGCCGGTGGCCGCGAGGAGCGCGAGGAGCGTGGTGGCCGCGGCGAGCGCGGCGGGCGTGGTGGCCGGGGTGGCGGACGCAACGGCCGAGGCGGCCGCAGCGACGACCGCGGGCCTCGTCCGGAGCGCCAGCGCGGCTACAGCGTGCCCGCCGACGAGGAGATCCGCATCCCGGACGCCCCGGATGACGCGCCCGACCGCCCCGCCGGCGACTACGCGGACGAGCTGGACCTCGCCGGGAGCACCCTGCGCGACCTGCTGAACCTGCTGGGCCTCACGCGCACGGAGATCACGGCGCGCGACCCGGAGACCCCCGGCGACGGCCTGGGCCTGGTGGCGCAGGTGCTGGAGCTGTACGGCGAGGACGACGAGACCTCCGACGAGCTCGGCCTGCTCATCGGTCGCCGCGGTGAGACGCTGTCGTCGCTCCAGTACCTCGTCAACACGATCGTCAGCCGCACCGGCGAGGACGCCCCCGTCTACGGCATCGACATCGAGGGCTACCGGCGTCGCCGGGAGCAGACGCTGGTCGACCTGGCGCACGAGATCGCGCAGGAGGTCCGCGAGACCGGCGACGTGATCACGCTGGAGCCGATGCCCGCCTCAGAGCGCCGCATCGTCCACCTCGCGCTGGAGCAGGAGCCGGGCGTGCGCACCGAGAGCGTGGGCTCCGGCGATCGCCGCCAGGTCGAGGTACTCCCGGACGACGAGTAGCAGGGACGAGGATCGGGACGCCCTCGGGCACTCGATCGCCGTAGACCGCCGAGAGCGCCCGAGGATGCCTGAGAGCGCCGTTCCGTCCGATCCCGTGCTGCTGGTCGGCGCGGTGACATGGGACATCGTCGGCGGCGAGCGGCGACCCGGCGGGGCCGTGACGTACGCCGCGCGCGTGGCGGGTGCCCTCGGCATCCGGGCGCGCGTCCTGGTCGCCGCCGGCACCGAGGCCGACCTGGACGCCTTCGCCGGTCACGAGCTCGCGGTGGTGCGCGTGGAGCAGACGATGACGCTGGAGCACCGGACCGTGGACGGCCGCCGCCACCAGCGCGTGCTCGCCCGCCCGGACCGCCCCCTCGCCGTGACCGACCTGCCCGAGGCGTGGCGGCATCCTCGCACGATCGTGCTAGGCACCCTGCTTCCGGGGGGTATCGAGGCACCGGACTTCCTCGACCTCCGCGCGGAGGAGTGCGGCGTCATCGCTCAGGGGCTGCAGCGCGTCGTCGCGCCCGACGGCGCGATCGCCGAGGCCACCGCGCCGACCGACGCCCTGCTCGCCGTCGCTCGCCCGGACGTGACACTGCTCCTGTCCGACGACGACGTGACCGGATGGAGCGCGGGCGACCTCGAGGCCGTCGCGGCGCGCTGTCGCCGCTTCGTCCGCACCCGCGGGGCGCGGGGCGCGGAGATCCGCGACCGCGACGGCGTCCGCCGGGTCGAGGCGGTCGCCGCGCAGCCGGTGGACACCACGGGCGCGGGCGACGTGTTCGCGACGGCCCTTATACTCGCGATGCGCGCGGGGGACGACGTGGCGGGGCGGCTGGCGGCTGCCTGCGCCGCGGCCTGCGTGGAGCGTCCCGGCTCCGCGCCGCTGCCCGCACGCGCCGAACTCATCACCCGCGCGGGCCTGGTGCCCGCCGACCTCGCGCCCGCCGGCATCGGCGAGGGCGCGCGGGGGGAGCGACCGTGAGCGTCGTGATCGCGCTGGCGAACCAGAAGGGCGGCGTCGGCAAGACGACGACCACGGTGTCGCTCGCCGCCGCGCTCGCCGCGCGATCGCTGCGCGTGCTGATCGTGGACGCCGATCCGCAGGCGAACGCCACCTCCGCCGTCGGCGCGACGAAGGACGACGAGGGCGGTCTGTACGAGGCGCTGGTGGACGAGCGTCCGCTGGCCGACGCCGTGCGCGCCACGGACATCGCGGGCCTGTCCGTGCTGCCCACCACCCCGGCGCTCGCCGGCGCGGAGGTGGAACTCGTCTCCGTGATGGCGCGCGAGTTCCGCATGAAGCGCGCGCTGGACGGGCTGCGCCCGCTGTTCGATGTCATCCTTGTCGACTGTCCGCCCTCGCTCGGCCTGCTCACCGTGAACGCGCTGGCCGCGTGCGACGAGGTGATCATCCCCGTGCAGTGCGAGTACTTCGCGCTGGAGGGCCTGAGCCACCTGTCCCACACGATCGAGCTGGTGCAGCGGAACCTCAATCCCCGACTGGTGATCCGGGGTGTCGTGCTCACGATGTTCGACGCGCGCACGAACCTCGCGCGCGAGGTGGAGGCGGAGGTCCGCGCCCACTTCCCCAACACCTTCCGCGCCGTGATCCCGCGCTCGGTGCGCCTGGCCGAGGCCCCGAGCCACGGCGAGCCGATCACCGTCTTCGACCCGTCGAGCACCGGCGCGCGCGCGTACTTCGACCTTGCCGACGAGCTGATCGAGGCCCTCCGCGCGCGCGACCTGATCCCCGCTGTCGCGAGCGCATCGACCGCGTCGGCCGCGCAGCCGCCTGCGGTGATCGCCTCCACGCCGACCTCGATCGCCGCGGTCACGGAGACGCCACGCGAGGTCGCCGCGATCCCGCAGACACCGCGCGATATCGCGGCGTACCAGACGACCCCGCGCGATGTCGCGACGGGCGACCTCGCGCCGCGCGACTTCACACAACCGCAGGTCGAGCGCACGGAGCAGACGCATGGCGCGTAAGGGTGGACTGGGGCGCGGGCTCTCCGCGCTGATCCCGGAGGCCGAGCAGGCGCAGGCGCCGCGCGACGAGCGCGTCCCCGCCTCCGAGGTGCCGATCGGCGATGTGATCCCGAACCCGCAGCAGCCGCGCACGGTGATGAACCCGGAGCAGCTCGCCGAGCTGTCCGAGTCGATCAAGATGTACGGCATCATCCAGCCGCTCCTCGTCACCGAGGAGGTCGGCCAGGACGGCCGCACCGTCTACCAGCTGATCGCCGGCGAGCGCCGCCTGCGCGCGGCGAAGGCCGCGGGACTGGCGACCGTGCCCGTCACGATCCGCCAGACGACGCCGCAGGAACTCCTCGAGATCGCGATCGTCGAGAACGTCCAGCGCGCGGACCTCAACCCGATCGAAGAGGCGATCGCCTACCAGCGGCTGATGGAGGAGTTCGGCCTGACGCAGCGCGAGGTCGCGGAGCGCGTGGGCAAGTCCCGCACCGCCGTCGCGAACACGCTGCGCCTGACGGAGCTCCCCGCGGACGTGCGCGCCAGCATCACCAGCGGCGAGATCAGCGAGGGCCACGGCCGCGCGCTCCTCGGCCTGCCCGGCGAAGCGGAGCGCCTCGCCGCGTGGCAGGCGGTGGTGAAGCATGGCTTGTCCGTGCGCGAGACGGAGCGCATGGTACGCGAGGGCGTGAAGCCGAAGCGGAAGGCCACGCCGGCGATCCCGGAGCGCGGCGCCGCCGCGATCACCGCCGGCTTCGAGTCCGCGCTGCAGCGCACGCTGGGCACGAAGGTCGCGCTGAAGCGCACCCAGAAGGGGCGCGGCACGCTGACCATCCACTTCTACAGCGACGAGGAGCTGACCGGCGTCCTCGAGCGGATTCTCGGAGAGGACGCACTGTGAGCACTGTCGCCGACCGCCTGAAGGAACTCGGGATCGACCTGCCCCCCGTCCCGCAGCCGCTGGCGATCTACCGCCCCGCGGTGCGTTCCGGGAACCACGTCTACATCTCCGGCCAGCTTCCCACCGTGGACGGCAAGATCCTCACTCCCGGCCGCCTCGGCGCGGGCGTGAGCCTGGAGGACGCGAAGGCCGCCGCCCGCGTCGCCGCGATCAACGCGCTCGCCGCCGCCAACACGCTGCTCGGCAGCCTCGAGGGGTGCCGCGTCATCCGCACCGTCGGCATGGTGGCGTGCGCGCCGGAGTTCGTGGACCACCCCGCCGTGGTGAACGGCGCGTCCGAGCTGCTCCGCGACGTCTTCGGCGAAGAGCAGGGCATCGGCGTGCGCCTCGCGTACGGCATCGCCTCGCTCCCGCTGAACTCGCCCGTCGAGGTGGAGCTGCTGCTGGAGGTCCAGTAGATGCCGGGCCAGGGCAACCGCATCGACTTCGTGACCGGGGCGCCGGAGAAGTACGCCGACCTGGTGGACCGTCTGACCGCGCTCCCGAACAAGGTGCGCGCGGCCGTCGGCAACCTCTCAGACGCGGCGGCCCGGCAGGAGCCGGCGGACGGCGGCTGGTCCGTCGCACGGAACCTCGGCCACCTGCTGTTCATCGCCGAGGCGAACGACGTCTTCATCCACCAGATGGCGAAGATGACGAGCCCCGCGCGCAAGGACTTCCCGATCGGGGTGATCGCGGAGGACCTCGAGGTGCTCCCGGTCGCGACGCTGCTCCAGCGCATCGACGACGCGATCAGCCACACGGTCGAGCTGCTGGGTCACACGCCGGACGCCGCCTGGGGCCGCCCCGGCGAGGTGCGCGGGATGCGCCGCTCCATCCGCCAGATGGCCGTCGCCCACGCCGACCACTTCGAGGAGCACATCGCCACCCTCGCCGCGATGACCGGCGCGAAGGCCGGCGCCGCGCGGTAGAGGATGCCCGGCGAATCGGGCTGCCGAGGCGACGAGCCGGGCGGCCCATCCCCCCTGCCCCCTTCCCGGCGCGGGAAGGGGGATGAGATGTGAGGGCTCCGCCCTCACGCTCCCCCGGGACCGAGGGTGCTGCGCACCTCGGACGGCGCGGTCGCGCCGACGTCCCGAACGCAGGCCCTCCGCATCTGCTGCGAGTGCCGGTCGCGCTACGGCGTGCCGCCGGTCTCCAGCGGCAGATCGGTGCGCACGGCCCACTCGGCCCAGGAGCCGTCGTAGTTGCGGGCGTTCGTCCAGCCGAGCAGCTCGTACATGGCGAACCACGAGGCAGCCGAGCGGATGCCGCCGCCGCAGTACGGGAACACCGGCTTCGACCCGTCGATGCCGGCCGCGGCGTAGAGCGAGCGGACCTGGTCCAGCGGCAGGAAGCGGCCGTCCGCGTCCATGAGCAGCTCCCAGTTCAGGTGGTGCGCGCGCGGGATACGGCCCAGCCGCGACGCGGCGTGCGCGCCCGGCTCGCCCACGTACTCGCCGTCCGTGCGGCAGTCGAGGATCGCCGCGCCCTCGGCGCCCTGCGCGATCGCGAGCACCTCGTCCACCATCGAGATCACGCTCGCGTCCGGCTCGCCGAGGCGGCAGGTGAGCGGCGCGGGCGCGGCGGCGTCCTCGGTCGTGGTCGGGACGCCCTCGCGCGCCATGGCGGCGACGGAGCGGTCAGCGACGCGCACGTTGGGGAAGCGGAAGTAGCGCAGCACCCAGTACGCGCGGTACGGCCACATCGACTTGCCGGAGGCGACGCAGACGACCGTCTTCGTCTCGTCGATGCCGAGACGGCCGAGGGTCGCCTCCTGCTCCTCACGCGTGGGGACGAGGGCGCGGACGCCGTTGCGTGTGACCGTGAAGTCGCCGTAACCGTCCGCCCACACCGCGCCGGGGAGGTGCCCCGACTCGTACTCCTCGCGCGCCCCGCCCACGTGGACGAACACGACGCCGGGGTCATCGAGGTGCGCGCGCACCCAGTCGAGGCTGACGGTCGCGTTCGGGTTGGCTGCGGGCATGGGCATGTTCCTCCTGCGGACGTGGGCTGCGTGCCCGGATCGTAGCGGGCTACTCCGACGCGGGCGCGCCGCCCTCGGTGCCCGGGCTGCCACCTCGACCCCGGCCGCCGCGGCGGCCGCGGCGGCGGCGGCGCTTCTCCTCGCCCTCGGCCGCGCCGCCGGGCGTGCTGGACTCGGGTCGAGGCGGCCGCGCGGGGCGCTCACCGCCTGCGGGGCGCTCGGCGCGCGGCGGCGTGCCCTCCGCCGTCGAGTCGCCCGCGGGACGCCGCCCGGAGCGACGACCGGCGACGCCGGGACGCCCGGCGCGGACGTCCGGGTTCGCGGCGCCGGTCGATGCCTCGGCGCTGCGGGCGGGACGGCGGCGGCGCGTGCGCTCGCCGGCCGGGGCATCGGCGGCGGCTGAGCCGTCGCGCGGTGCCCGCGAGGGCCGTTCGGTGCGATCCGCGCCGGCGCGGCGCGGGCGGTCCTCGCCGTCACGGTCGCGACGCGGGCGGTCGGGCGGAGAGCGGCGCGGCGCCGTGGGCATCGCGACC
>JBFWQJ010000046.1:0-14166 GCA_050249515.1 Dehalococcoidia bacterium
GCCGGGCCGCCGGGCGCCGATCATCGGGCTCCCGCAGTAGCCGCAGCGGACGAGGCCGGACAGCAGGTACTCGCGCCGCTCCTGCGTGGCCGGGGCGGTGCGCCGGCTGGACATGCGGCGGAGCACCTCCGCGTGCTGCGACTGCGTGACCAGCGCCGGGTGCGCACGCGTCACCGTGACGCCCAGGCGCCGGTACAGCCCCGTGTACGCCGGGTTGCGCAGCACGTTGCGGACGGCGCCGGCGGTCCACGGGCGGCCGGTGCGGGTGCGGATGCCGTCCTCGTTCAGGCGTCGCGCGATCTTCCGGACGCCCTCGTTCTCGTCGAGGTACATCGAGAACACGCGCTTCACCGTCACCGCCTCGCCGGGCTCGGGGACGAGCTGGCGGTCCGCGACCACGTAGCCGAAGGGCGCGCGGCCCAGCACCTCGCCGCGGAGGGCGCGGCGGCGCATCCCCTCACGAGCCCGTTCGCGGCGGCGCTCCTCCGGGCCGCGCTGGTCCCACGCGGCGACCAGGGCGTCGCCCGGGGCACGCCCGTCCGCCAGGCGCACCGGGACGTGGAGCGCAGCGAGCTGGAGGATCCGCTTCGCGCGGTCCCGGACCCGGTCGCCGAAGACGGCGGCCGTCGCCGCGATGACCTCCGTCCCCGGCGGCTCGCGCCGGAGCGCGTCGACCATGGCGAGGAAGCCACTGCTCGTGTCCGGGCCGGGCTCCTCGAATGTCCCAGCCTCGCGGAGATGCTCACCGCGGCAGGCGGCGGCGATCGCCAGGCGCTGGACGGCGAGGTCGAGCGGCGGGTCGCCGGGAAGCGCCCGCAGGTAGGCGACGGCGGATCGCTCGGCCTCCTCGTCGATCATGGAGGTCAGGATACCTCCGCGTCCGCCGCACGGCGGCGCAGGGCCGCCCGGCGACGCGGGTTGATACGATGGATGCATCCTCTCTTCGGAGGCTTCCCGTGCTCATCAACGTCTCGACCCTGCTCCAGGAGCCCGTGGGGCACGCACGCCGCTACGAGGTCGACCACGAGCCCGTGGCCGTCCCGGAGGCCCGCTTCGCACAGGAGATCAGCGGCTCGCTCCGCCTGATCCGCAGCGAACGGGGCGTCCTGGTGACCGCCGACCTCGAGCTCGCACCGGTGGACATGCAGTGCGCGCGCTGCCTCGGCATGTTCGAAACGCCGCTGAGCATCGAGTTCGACGAGGAGTACGTGCTGGACCACGACCCCGTCACCGGGCGGCGGGTCGAGGTGGATGCGGACGAGTTCCGGATCGACCACCGGCGGCATCTCGACCTCAGCGAAGCGGTCAGGCAATATGAGGAGTCGGCGCTGCCGCTCCGTCCGCTCTGCCGGCCGGACTGCCGCGGCCTCTGTCCGCATTGCGGGCATAATCTGAACACCGGGCCATGCGGCTGTGCCGCGGCCGCTAGTGATGACCGCTGGAGCGCGCTCGCTCGCCTGCAGGAGCGGCTCGGCACGGAGGATGGCGATGGCGCTCCCGAAGCGTAGGACCCCCACGGCGAAGCAGGGCTCGCGCCGCAGCCACCACCGCGTGGCGGTGCCGCAGCTGGTGAAGGACCCGGCGACCGGTGGGTTGAAGGTCAACCACACCGCCGGTGGCGCGCGCGACCACAAGGGTCGCCCGATCGACCGCGAGGCGTAGCGCCCTCCTCGGGCGTCACTACCACCGCCGATGACTGACCTCTCGTACCTCTCCCGCCTGCCCGTGGCGGCGGATACCGCGTGGCTGTTCCCGGGCCAGGGCGCGCAGGCCGTGGGGATGGGCCGCGACCTGTCCGAGCAGATCCCCGCCGCCCGCGCGATCTTCGAGGCGGCGGACGCCGCCCTCGGCGTCTCGCTGTCCTCGATCTGCTTCGAGGGCCCGGAGGCGGACCTGACGCAGACGGTGAACACGCAGCCGGCGCTGGTGGTGCACGCGATCGCGGCGCTGGTCGCCGCGGTGGACGCGGGCACGATCACCCACCGCCCCGCCTTCGTCGCCGGTCACTCGCTGGGCGAGTACGCCGCGCTCATCGCCGCGAACGCCGTGTCCTTCGAGGATGGCGTGCGGCTGGTGCGCGAGCGCGGGCGCCTGATGCAGGCCGCCTGCGACGCCGAGCGCGGGACGATGGCGGCGGTCCTCGGCATGGAGCCGGACGCCGTGCGCGCGATCTGCGCCGAGCACGGCACGGCCGTCTGCAACATCAACGCCCCGGGCAACATCACGATCGGCGGCACGGTCGCCGCCGTCGAGGCCGCCTCTGCTGCCGCCGTCGCGGGCGGCGCGAAGGTGATCCCGCTCACCGTCTCCGGCGCGTTCCACACGCCGCTCATGCAGAGCGCCGCCGACGGCATGCGCGGCGTGCTCGCAGCGGCCCCGTTCTCCGATCCCGCCGTCCCGGTGATCTCGAACGTCACGACGAAGCCGCTCACCGCCGCCGCGCAGCTCGCCGCGGAGCTGACGGACCAGATCACCAGCCCCGTGCTCTGGGTGGACTCCGTCCGCGCGATGCACGCCGCCGGCGTCACGAAGGTGATCGAGTTCGGCCCCGGCCGTGTCCTGAGCGGCCTGGTGAAGCGCATCGAGCGCTCCGTGGAGACGCGCAACATCGGCACCGTCGAGGAGGCCCGCGCATGACCGAGGGCAGGCCGCTGTCCGGCAAGACCGCGCTCGTCACCGGCGCCGCCCGCGGCATCGGCCGAGCGATCGCGCTCGACCTCGGCCGCCTCGGCGCCAACGTGTTCATCACCTACCGCGGGAGCGTGGAGGCGGCGAACGGCGTGGCGGAGGAGGTGCGCGCGCTGGGCGTGGACTGCCGCGTGTCGCAGCTGGACGTGCGCTCGCCGGAGGACGTGGAGCGCGTGCTGGCGGAGGTGAAGGACGCCTTCGGCGGCGTGAACATCCTCGTGAACAACGCGGGCATGACCGCGGACACGCTGGTCATGCGGATGTCCGAGGAGCAGTTCGACGACGTGGTCGCGACGAACCTGCGCGGCACGTTCCTGATGTCCAAGGCGGTGCTGCGCGACATGCTGCGCGCCCGCTGGGGCCGCATCATCAACATCACCTCCGTGGTCGGCGTCGCCGGCAACCCGGGCCAGGCGAACTACGCCGCCTCCAAGGCGGGGATCATCGGCTTCACGAAGTCGCTGGCGATGGAGGTGGCCTCGCGCGGGATCACCGTGAACGCGATCGCGCCCGGCTTCGTGGTGACGGAGATGACCGCGGGCCTCACGGACGACCAGAAGTCGATGATCCTCGGACGCATTCCGATGGGGCGCTACGCCGAGGCGTCCGAGATCTCGCCCATCGTCGCGTTCCTGGCGACGGACGGCGCGGCGTACATCACCGGCCAGACGTACAACGTCGACGGCGGCCTGGTGACGGCTTAGCCGTCGATGCCCGCCATGATGAGCCAGTCCCGCCGCCGTTCCCGCATCGCCGCCTTCCAGGTGCTCTTCGAGGCCGACATCACCGGCCGCCTGGTGCCGGAGGTGCTCAACCGGCACCTGCAGGAGTCCTCGCTGGCGCCGGATGCGCGCCAGTTCGCACGTGACTTGGTGTACGGCGTGGGCCGCCACCTGGAGGACATTGACGACACGATCCGGAGGTACGCGCCGGCCTTCCCGCTGGAGGACATGGCTGCCGTCGACCGGAACGTGCTTCGCCTTGCAATCTACGAAGTGCTCTTCGATACTGGCCGCGCTCCGCTCCGCGTAGCCATCAACGAAGCTGTCGAGATTGCCAAGGGTTACGGATCAGAGTCGTCCGGGCGCTTCGTGAACGGAGTGCTCGGAGCGGTGGCCCTCGAAGCCGCCGACCGTCACGAGTCGCCAGAACCCGAAGACGGCCAAACGTCTGCAGACTGAGAGGATCACCCATGGCATCAACCTTTGAGCGAGTCCGTTCCCTCATCACCGAGCAGCTCGGTGTCGAGGAGGACGAGGTGACGATGAACGCCTCGTTCGTCGACGACCTGAACGCCGACTCGCTCGACCTCGTCGAATTGATCATGTCGATCGAGGAGGAGTTCTCGAAGGACGGGAAGCAGCTGGAGATCTCGGACGACGACGCGGAGAAGATCCGCACCGTCCAGGACGCCATCGACTACCTGCGCGACAACGGCATCGAGGACTAGGGCCATCGCCATCGGAGTCATCAAGGACTGGGCGAACCTCCCGGTTCCCCGCCCGGTCCGGATGCGCTCCGCTCGACCCACGGTTTTCCACGGGCGCCCCGGCGGTCTGAACCACCGTCCGGGGCGTATCATTTACTGATATGGAACTCTTCGGCGTCGGCATTCCCGAGATCGGGCTGATCATGCTGATCGCCCTCGTGATCGTCGGACCGCAGCGCTTCCCGGAAGTGGCGCGTCAGCTCGCGCACTGGATCCGGACCGCGCGTGCGTTCACGGACGCCGTCATGAAGGACGTCCGGTCCGCCGTCGATGAGATCGAGCAGGAAGTCACCGCCGCCAACGACGGCGTGAACCCCATCCGCGAGCTGGAGGACCTCCGCAAGGAGCTGGGCACCGCCGCGCAGGATGCCAACGCCACGGTCGCGGACGCGGCCACCCTCCCGCCGGTCGCGCCGGTGAACGATGAGTGGGCCGCCGTCACCGAGACGCGCGACACCGACGCCGTCATCGAGCCCGAGCCGGAGCCCGCCGCCGCGACCGAGGGCGCCCCGCCTGCGGCCACGATCCCGGAGGTCACGCCGGAGCCGGCTGCCGAACCCGAACCGGAGCCGGCCGCGGCGACCCGCGCAGAACCCACCCCGCCCGAGCAGCGAAGGGCTGACGCCTGATGGTTGCGGGCCTCTTCGATCCCGATCCCAACTCCGCCACCTCCGAGGGGGAGGAAGGCGGGCAGATGACGCTGCTCGAGCACCTGCTCGAGCTGCGCTACCGCATCACGTGGATGGCCGTCTCGGTCGTCATCGGCATGATCGGGTTCTTCATCCCGCAGGTCGGGTTCCGCGTCATCGGCTGGCTGCTGGAGCCCGCCCGCGCCTCCGTCCCCGACTTCCGCCCGCAGTTCATCGAGCCGATGGAGAACATCGCCGCGTTCTTCCGGGTCGCGCTCCTCGGCGGGCTCGCCGTGGCGATGCCGGTGGTGGTCTACCACGCGCTGCGGTTCGTCACCCCGGCGCTCACGAGGAACGAGAAGAAGTGGGTGTTCCCGATCGTCTTCGGGGCCAGCCTCGCGTTCCTCGGCGGGATCGCGTTCGGGTACTTCTTCATCCTGCCGTTCACGCTCCAGTTCCTGCTGACCTTCGGCCAGAGCTTCGCGGAGGCGGACTGGCGCATCGGCAACTACATCGACTTCGTGACGCGCATCCTGCTCGTGATGGGGCTGGTGTTCGAGACCCCGCTGTTGGTGATGGCGCTGGCGCGCTTCCGCATCGTGAGCGCGCGGCAACTCCTCGGCTGGTGGCGCTACGCGGTGATCGCGGCGTTCGTCATCGCCGCCGTCGTGACCCCGACGATCGATCCGGTGACGCAGACGCTGGTCGGCGGCCCGATCGTCATCCTGTACTTCGTGGGCATCGGCCTCGCCTGGATCGTCCGGCGCGACTAGCGCCCCGCGCGCGGCCGCAGCCACGGGAACGAGGTGAATAAGTGATCACCTGCGTATACATTGAATCCAATATCCCGCGATGCTACGCTCATGGCCATGTATCGCTCCGCGACCGCCCCCGCTCGCCCGCTCTCGGAGCGCCCCTCGGGCGTGCGCCTCATGGCGCCTGACCCGCGCGACAGCGCGCCCGCGGCGCTGCGGCCCCTCTACGACGTGCCGCCCGCGTTCGCCGGCCTGTACGAGGACATCGCGGACTGCCCGCGCTGCGTCCTCGCGCGGGAGCGGTCACGGACCGTCCCCGGCAGCGGCCCCGTCCCCTGCGACCTGATGTTCGTCGGCGAAGGCCCCGGCCAGCGCGAGGACGAGCTGGGGCTCCCGTTCGTCGGCCGCTCCGGCCAGTTTCTCGATGAGCTGCTCGGCGCGATCGGACGCTCGCGGATGGACGTTTATGTCACGAACGTCGTGAAGTGCCGCCCGCCGGGCAACCGCGACCCCCAGCCCGACGAGATCGGCGCGTGCGCGGACTACCTGGAGCGGCAGATCGCCGGTGTGCAGCCCCGGGTGGTCGCCACGCTGGGGCGCTTCTCCATGGCGCGCTGGTTCCCGGGCGAGCGCATCAGCCAGATCCACGGTCAGGCCCGCCGCTTCGGCGACCTCACCGTCATCCCGATGTACCACCCCGCCGCGGCATTGCGCGACGGCTCGCTGCGCGCCGTCATGCGCCAGGACTTCGCCCAGATCCCCGCGCTGCTCACCACTCCAGGAGCCTGATGACCACAGACACGCTTCCGCTCCGCGTCATTCCCCTCGGCGGTCTCGGTGAGATCGGCCGCAACATGATGCTGTACGAATACGGCGAGGACATGATCGCCGTGGACGTCGGCGTGATGTTCCCTGACGCCGAGCACCTGGGCGTGGACCTGATCATCCCGGACCTCACGTACGTCCAGGAGAACGCCCACCGCCTCCGCGCGATCTTCCTCACCCACGGGCACGAGGACCACATCGGCGGCGTCTCGTTCCTCCTGCGCGAGGTGACCGCACCGATCTACTGCCTGCAGCTCACGCGCGGCCTGGTACAGGTGAAGCTGAAGGAGCACCACCTGGGCGACGCCGAGATCCACGTCGTCGAGCCGGGCGACGTGGTGGACGCGGGCGCGTTCAGCGTGGAGTTCTTCTCCGTCTCGCACTCCATCCCGGACAGCGCGGGCCTGATCATCGACACCCCCCTGGGCGCCGTCGTCCACACGGGGGACTTCAAGATCGACCACACCCCGCTGATGGGGCAGCACACCGACCTCGCGCGGCTCGCGGACGTGGGCGAGGACGGCGCGCTCCTGCTGTGCGCGGACTCCACCTACGCGGAGATCGAGGGCTACACCCCGTCCGAGCAGCGCGTCGCGGAGACGCTGGAGCGCGCGATCGGCGACGCCCAGGGACGGGTGATCGTCACCACGTTCGCCTCGCTCATCTCGCGCGTGCAGGCGGTGATCGATGCAGCCGTGAAGCACGACCGGCGGGTCTTCGTCACCGGCCGGTCGATGGTGAACAACGTGAACATGGCGCGCGACCTCGGCTACCTGAAGGTGCCGGCGAACGTGCTCATGACCGTGAACCAGCAGCGGGACTACCCGGCGCACAAGTCGATCATCATCTGCACCGGGTCGCAGGGTGAGCCCACCTCCGCGCTCACGCGCATGGCGAACGGCTCCCACCAGCAGATCTCGATCATGGAGGGGGACACGGTCATCCTCTCCTCCAGCCCCGTCCCCGGGAACGAGAAGTTCGTCTACAAGAACATCGACCTGCTCATGGCGGCGGGCGCGAAGGTCATCTACAACCGCCTGGCGGACGTCCACGTGCACGGCCACGCCGCGCGCGAGGAACTGAAGATCATCCACCGCCTGGTCCGCCCGAAGTACTTCGTGCCGATCCACGGCGAGTACCGTCACCTGGTGCTGCACCGCGAGCTGGCGAAGCTGCTGGGCATGCCCGACGAGAACACCTTCGTCCTCACGGACGGCGAGGTGCTGGAGCTGACGGCCGACGGCGGCGAGGTGGTCGAGGAAGTGCCCGCGGACTTCGTGTACGTGGACGGCCTCGGCATCGGCGACGTGGACGACTTCGTGCTCCGCGACCGCCAGCACCTGGCGAACGACGGCATGCTGGTCTTCATCGCCGCGATCGACCGGCACAACGGCAAGCTCGCGCGGCCGCCCGAGGTGATGTCGCACGGCTTCGTCGGCGAGGACGAGGAGGCCGCGCTCCTCGAGGGCGTGCGCCAGATGGTGACGGACGTGCTGGGTGACAGCCGCGCCCTTGATTGGCGTGCGTTGCATGAGACGCTGAAGGACGACGTCGCGGAGTACCTGCACCGCCAGACCCATCGGCGGCCGCTGGTGATCCCCGTGATGTTGGAGGTGTGATCGAGGACCGGCACACGAAGTAGTCGCGTTGGTACGTCGACCGTTCCTGCTGGCGGGGAGGAGCGGTCGTAGGAGTAGAGAGCCATGGCTCGAGCAAAGTCCCGCCGCCCCCGAGGAGCCGTCCGCGGTTCCACACCCGGAATCCCCGACATCGTGTCGCTGGGCCGCGTGGTCGCCCGCCCGGAGATCATCGGCACCGCGCTCGTCGTGCTCGCCGCGGCCGCGATCCCCTACCTTCTCCCGCTCACCGGCATCTTCGGCGCCGCGCGCGATGCGCTCGTCGCGTTGTTCGGCCTGCACGTCTTCACCGTCATCGGCCTGCTGGCGGGCCTCGGCGTGCTGCTGGCGATGCACCGCGAGTACCTGCTGAAGCGCCACCGCCGCCACGTCGGCGGGCTGCTGGTGTTCCTCGTGTTCGTCGCCGGCCTGCTCGGCCTGTGGCACCCGGAGACGCGGGTGGGCGAGGTGAACCTGGCGCAAACCTCTGCGGGCGGCATGCTCGGCGCGCTGATCACGACGACGTGGTGGAGCACGCTGGCCTGGGCCGCGCTCCTGCCCATCTCGTATGCCCTGCTCTGGCCCCGCACCGCGCTCCGTCTGGCGCGCGAGGCACCTCCGGCGACGTGGCGGACGCTGCGCTGGATGTGGGGCCTCGGTCTCCACCGCCACGCCGGGCGTGGCGTGGTCGCCGTGTACCGACGCACGCGCGGCGCGCACGGTGAGGCGGTCCTCGAACGCGTCGAGGTGGACGCGCCCGAGCCGGAGCCCGTGCCGCTGGAGACGGTCCGCAAGCGCAAGGCGCGCGAGGCGGAGTTGGCGGCGGCGGTGGAGCAACTCGCCCCGCTGCCGGAGCCCGTGGTGAACGGCCCGACCGACCTGGACGGCAAGCCGGTCGCCCAGCTGCCGATGGACATGGAGACGCCGGTCAGCGAGTGGCGGCACGCGGCCGATGGCTGGCAGCTCCCGCCGCTCAAGCTCCTGAAGAAGGTCGAGGTGAAGGCGAAGAGCGGCCCGGACAACAAGCGCCGCGCCGACCTCATCACCCAGACGCTCGCCTCCTTCGGCGTGGACGCCTCCGTGGTCGAGATCAACGAGGGGCCGACGGTGACGCAGTTCGGCGTGGAGCCGGGCTGGGATGTGAAGACGCGCATGGTCACCGAGCGCGACGCCACCGGGCGAGCGATCCTCGACCCCACCGGCAACGCACGTCAGAACGAGGTCGAGGTCGCCCGCACGCGCATCCGCGTGAACCGCATCACGGCCCTCCAGAACGACCTGGCGCTGGCGCTGGCCGCGCCGGCCCTGCGCATCGAGGCGCCCGTCCCCGGCAAGCCGATGGTCGGCATCGAGGTGCCGAACGGGACGACCTCCGTGGTGTCGCTGCGCAGCATGATGGAGTCCGACGACTACCAGAAGTTCGCGTCGAAGGCCGCGCTGCCGATCGCCCTTGGCGCGGGTGTGTCGGGCGACCCCGTCACGGCCGACCTGGCGCGCATGCCGCACCTGCTGATCGCCGGCGCGACCGGCGCGGGCAAGTCGGTCTGCCTCAACACGATCATCACCGGCCTGCTCATGAACTACTCGCCGGAGCAGCTCCGCTTCGTCATGGTGGACCCGAAGCGCGTGGAGCTGACCGCCTTCTCGAAGATCCCGCACCTCGCGTTCTCCGAGATCGTGGTCGAGATGGACCGCGTGGTCGGCACGCTGCAGGCGGTGATCAACGAGATGGAGACGCGCTACCGGCGCTTCGCGCAGGTCGGCGTCCGCAACATCGAGGCGTACAACAAGAAGCCGGAGCTCGGCCGGCCACTGCCCTACTGGTGCGTGGTGATCGATGAGCTGGCGGACCTGATGCTCGCGGCGCCGTACCAGGTGGAGCAGCAGCTCGTCCGCCTCGCGCAGCTCGCGCGCGCGACGGGCATCCACCTCGTCGTCGCCACGCAGCGCCCGAGCGTGGACGTGATCACGGGGCTGATCAAGGCGAACTTCCCGACGCGCATCGCGTTCGCGGTGTCGAGTCAGATCGACTCCCGCACGATCCTCGACCAGGGTGGCGCGGAGAAGCTGCTCGGCAAGGGCGACATGCTGTACGTCCCCCCGGACGCGCAGAAGCCGAAGCGCGTGCAGGGCGTCTACGTCTCCGACGAGGAGATCGAGTCGGTCGTGAACTTCTGGACCGCGGACCGCTTCAAGTCCCTGCGCCCGGAGAAGTACGACCACGAGCTGGAGCGCGCGCTGGAGCAGGCGGAGTCGCTGGGCTCCGACGGCTCCACCGCCGGTGATGACCCGATGCTGGAGAAGGCGATCGACGTCGCGAAGCAGAGCCGGACGCTGTCCACCTCCATGCTCCAGCGGAAGCTCGGCATCGGCTACCCGCGCGCGGCGAAGGTGATGGACCTGCTGGAGGAGCGCGGCGTCGTGGGCCCCGGCGAGTCCGGCGGCAAGCCGCGCAACGTGCTCATCAGCGAGGACGGCCCGGTGGGCGGCGTCGACGCCGAGGAGTCCAGCCTGGCGGCGCACGCCGCGGCGTTCGTGCCGCGCAAGGAGCCGCCGGCCCCGTTCGACGCCGAGTAGCCACCTCGACGCCCTGCGCGATCCGCCTACGCCCGGCTCCGCCGATCGGCGGATGGCACGCGTCCCGCGTTGTCCGAAGATGCAGGTGGAAGGAACAGCCAGCCGACCCCGGGAGATGACCGGACGCAGTGCTGAGAGGAGGCCGTCATTGGACACTCCACCGGAGCAACAGGCACGCGGCCTGACCCTTCGCGCGTAGCACTTCAGAACTGCCAGAGGGTTCGCCCCGGCACCTGGGCCTGAGGGCCCCGCCGCAAGACGCGCGTTGTGCCGTTACGTCGCAGTCTCAACGCCCCCGCCCCCGCGGGGGCGTTTCCGTGTCCGGCTCAGGACTTCACGCACCAGTTGTGGTCGTCCACCAGCGCGTTGTATCGCCCAACCAGCGAGTTGTAGCGAGCGACCTGCCCGCGCGCGGCTGCGAGGGACGCCGACAGCTCGTTGATCGCCGCCTCGATCGGCTCGCACGTCGCCTGCACGCGGGCGTGGTCCTCTTCGTGGAAGCGCTTCTGGTCGGCATCCTCAAGCGCGAGCGCGTCGGTGATGAGACGGTCGACCCGCTCGTTCAGCGCCTCGCAGGTGGGCTCCGGGCCGGCCGCCCGCAGCGTGACGCCGAGCGCTTCGAGGTGGGTCCGCCGGATCGTGACGTGACGCGCCTCGTGCACCTCGATCGCCGTGCGGAAGCGGTCGTACTTCGCCTGCAGCCCGGGCGGCAGGGGCGGCGACACCGGCCCCGGGAGCACCACCAGCACATCGTTCCGCAGGTGCAGCGTGTCGATAGCGCAGCCCGCGGCGCCTCGGACGGCGCGGAACTCCAGCGGCGCGCTGCTGAACCGCGCCTGCCCGTATGCCACGGTGTTCCCGTCCCTCGGCGCGTTCGCCCGGATCGAGGCGAACAGTGACGCGGAGTCCGTGCCCTCCACGCGGTAGTAGAAGGCCGACTCCCGGACATCGACGGTGACGACCGGCTGGACGGTGATGGCGGCCGAGCGGGTGGCGGTCCCGCGCACGCGGCCGCGCTGCGCCGTGACCTCCACACTGATCGCGTCACCGCGCGCCCCCCGGGTGTCGGCCGCGAGGTCGAGGAACGCGCCGGTGGCGCCGGCGATCGGCGCGCCGTTGCGCAGCCACTGGTAGGAGAGGACCAGGTCGTCCTCCACGGGCTCCTCGGGCGTGACCTCGGCGGAGGCGCGGCTGTTCGTGTCCAGCACGGCGGGGGCCACGACCACGCGCAGGGGCGGCGGAGGCGGAGGGAGGCAGGCGCTGCCGAGGATGATCGTGCAGAAGAGAGCCGACCACAGGCCGGCCACCGAGCGCGCGGCCATCCGCCCCCCTAGTTGTGGCCTCGGCGGGTGCGTCCGCCGCGCTGGGCGCGCTTGTCGGGGCGGCGCGTCTGGGCGGAGAGCGACTGCAGCGCCTGCGGCGTGCCGTCGCCCTGCTGCTCGCGCCGCAGCTCGACCACCTGGTCGCGCAGCAGTGCCGCACGCTCGAAGTCGAGCTCCTTCGCGGCCTGCTTCATCTGGCGCTCGATCTCCACGATCATCCGCGCCAGCTCCTCCTTCGGGAGGTCGGCGGCCGTCGTGTAGGTCGAGGGCTCCTCGGCGACCTGCCGCAGCCGGTCACCGATGTCGCGGATGGTCTTCTGGATGCCGGCGGGGGTGATCCCGTGCGCCTCGTTGTACGCGGACTGGATCGCGCGGCGGCGCTCCGTCTCATCGATCGCCAGCCGCATCGAGTCCGTGATGCGGTCGGCGTACATGATGACCTTGCCCATCGGATGCCGCGCCGCGCGCCCCATCGTCTGGATCAGCGACCCGCCCGAGCGGAGGTACCCCTCCTTGTCGGCGTCGAGGATGCAGACCAGCGACACCTCCGGCAGGTCCAGGCCCTCGCGCAGCAAGTTGATGCCCACCACCACGTCGTACACGCCCAGCCGCAGGTCGCGGAGGATGTCGATGCGCTCCAGCGTGTCGATCTCGGAGTGCAGGTACATGGACTTGATGCCCATCTCCTGCAGGTAGTCGTTCAGGTCCTCCGACATCTTCTTCGTGAGCGTGGTCAGCAGCGTCCGCTCCCCGCGGGCGATGCGCGCCTGCACCTCGCCCAGGAGGTCGTCGATCTGGCCCTTCGTCGGCCGGACCTCGACCTCCGGGTCCAGGATGCCGGTCGGGCGGATCACCTGCTGGACCACCTGCGTGGAAACCTGCATCTCGTACGGCCCGGGGGTCGCGGAGAAGAAGATCACCTGGTTGATGTGATCCTCGATCTCATCGAAGCGGAGCGGACGGTTGTCCAGCGCGCTGGGGAGGCGGAACCCGTACTCCACCAGCGTCTCCTTGCGGGCGCGGTCACCCTCGTACATCCCGCGCGCCTGGGGCACGGCGATGTGCGACTCGTCGATGAACAACAGCCAGTCGTCCGGGAAGTAGTCGAGCAGCGTCCACGGGGTGGAGCCGGCCGGCCGGTTGGCGAGGTGACGCGAGTAGTTCTCGATGCCGGAGCAGTACCCGACCTCCCGCAGCGTCTCCAGGTCGTACTTGGTGCGCTCCTCAAGGCGCGCGGCCTCGAGGATCTTGCCCTGGCCGCGGAACTCGGAGAGGCGCGTCTCCAGCTCCTCCTGGATGGACTGCACCGCCCGCTCCATGTGGTCCTCGGACGTGACGAAGTGCTTCGCGGGGTAGATGCCGATCTGGTTCGTCTCGCCCAGGATCTCGCCGGTCAGCGGGTCCAGCGTGGCGATGCGCTCCACCTCGTCGCCGAAGAAGTCGACGCGCACCGCGAGGTCCTCGTAGGCCGGGAAGATGGTGATCGAGTCGCCGCGCACGCGGAACGTGCCGCGCACCAGGTTCATGTCGTTGCGCGCGTACTGCATGGACACCAGCTGCCGCACCAGCGAGTTCCGGTTCACGTGCCGGCCCTGGTACAGGTACGCGACGAACGACTGGTACTCCCCCGGCTCGCCGAGACCGTAGATGCACGAGATCGACGCGACGATCACCGTGTCGCGGCGCTCGAAGAGCGCCTTCGTCGCGGCGTGACGCAGCTTGTCGATCTCGTCGTTGATGTCCGCGTCCTTCGCGATGTAGGTGTCGCTGCGCGGGATGTAGGCCTCGGGCTGGTAGTAGTCGTAGTAGGAGACGAAGTACTCGACGGCATTGCGCGGGAAGAACTCACGGAACTCCTGCGCCAGCTGCGCCGCCAGCGTGCGGTTCGGCGCCAGCACCAGCGTCGGCCGCTGGTACTGCGCGATGATGTTCGCCATCGCGAAGGTCTTGCCGGTGCCGGTGGCGCCGAGGAGCGTCTGCGCGCGCTCACCGCGCTGGAGGCCGGCCACCAGCGCCTCGACGGCCTGCGGCTGGTCGCCGGTCATCTGGAAGTCGGAGACGAGCTCGAACGGCTTCGCCTGCGGCTGGATGCGCGCGGCGTCCACCTCGACGGGGCCGTTGGCGGAGGTGCGGTCGGTGGCGGTCACGGGGCTCCCCTGCTGCCGATCCAGTGTACCGCCGCGGGGACTGGTAGCACATACGTTCCGTCGCGTCGCGTCGCTACGCCGAGGTTTGCACCACCTCGGAGCCGGTCGGCGTCCAGCG
>JBFWQJ010000047.1:0-14130 GCA_050249515.1 Dehalococcoidia bacterium
CCACTCCTCCGCCGACGACGTGACAGTCCGTCCGGCCTCGCTGCGACTGGGATCTACCTCAAGCCGGCCGGGGCCGGCGACGGTCGGGACTGGAGCCCCCAATGAGAGTTGAACTCATGACCTCGTTCTTACCAAGAACGCGCTCTACCACTGAGCTATAGGGGCCGGTTCCGAAACTGGTGCATGGGGCAGGATTCGAACCTGCGTAGCCGTTAGGCGGCGGATTTACAGTCCGCTGGAATTAGCCACTCTCCCACCCATGCCCGTGACGCATCTCCTCTGCTGCCCGACGGCCGAGGCCCGTCCGCCTCCGGGCGTTGGAGCCCGAGAGGGGATTTGAACCCCTAACCTTCCGATTACAAATCGGCTGCGCTGCCGTTGCGCCACTCGGGCACGCCTGGCCGGTGCAGGTCGGTCACCAGAAAGAGAGACCGCCCTCCGCCACAGGAGGCGCGGCCATCAACCAGTATAGGAATCGCCCACGCGCAGGGTCAACGGACCCGGCACCGGCGATCCGGGGCCGCCCGGCGGCGTCCCCGGCCGTCCGAGGCCAGGAGCGCCCAGCGCGGCAGGTGGGTAGACTACCCCGTCATATGGCCCAGGTCACTGCCCCGCCCGCTGCTTCGCCGCCCCCGGGGAGGCCCCGCCGCCGCGTGTTCTACGGCTGGTGGATCGCGCTGGCGGGGGCGGGGCTTCAGCTGCTCCAGGGGGCCGTGCTGGGGCAGGCGTTCGGCGCCTACGCGGTCGCCCTCCGGCAGGACTTCGGCTGGAGCTCCACCTCGCTTTCCGTGGCCTCCGCGCTGCGCGAGATGGAGAGCGGCCTGACCGGCCCGGTGCAGGGCTGGATCGTGGACCGGTTCGGTGCGAGGAACGTGGCGCGCGTCGGTGTGCTCACCCTCGCTGCCGGGCTCGTGTTCTTCAGCCAGGTGCAGACGCTGACCACGTTCTACATCGCCTTCGTGGTGATGGCGCTGGGCGCGAGCCTGATGGGCTACCTGACGCTCACCACGCTGGTCGTCCAGTGGTTCGAGCGGCGGCGCTCCACGGCGCTGTCGATCCAGAGCATGGGCGGCGCGTTCGGCGGCGTGATCCTCCCGTTCACCGTGGTCCTGGCGATCGAGACGCTCGGCTGGCGCACGACCGTGCTCGGCTCGGCCGTCGTCGTGCTGATCGTCGGTCTGCCGCTGTGCCAGCTCTTCGTGAACACGCCCGCCGAGAAGGGGCTGCTCCCCGACGGCGAGTCGCCGGAGGCCGCGGCGCACGAGGACCGCGTGGCGGCGATCGCCGCGGGGCCGAACTTCACGCTGCGCGAGGCGCTGCGGGAGCCCTCGTTCTGGTGGGTGTCGTTCGGGCACGGCTCCGCGCTGTTCGTGGTCGCGGCGATCAACGTGCACCTGCAGATCCACCTGACCGAGAGCCTGGGCTACACGCTGGGCGAGGCGGCCCGCGTGATGTCGCTGATCACGGCGATGTTCATGATCGGCAACCTGGGCGGCGGGATCATCGGCGACTACGCGAGCAAGCGGCTGATGGCGATCATCTGCATGTTCATGCACATGGTCGGCATGGTGCTGATCTCGCACGCCACCGCCACGAGCATCGTGATCCTGGGCGCGGTGGTGCACGGGCTGGCGTGGGGCGCGCGCGGGCCGCAGATGGCGGCGATCCGGGCCGAGTACTTCGGGCGCGCCTCGTTCGGGAAGATCATGGGCGTGTCGAACGCGCTCATCATCATCGGCACGATCGCCGGCCCGATGATCGCGGGCTACATGTACGACACCACCGGCTCCTACCAGCTCGGCTTCGACATGCTGGCGGCGATGTCCGGCGCCGGCTCGATCTTCTTCGTGCTGGCGCGCCGGCCGAAGCCGCCCGTCCGGCCCGCGCCGGAGACGCCGCCCGTCGCCTAGTCGCGGCTCCGTTCGCCCCTGCGCGGGGGCGGTGCCAGACTGGAGCGATGTCCTCGGACGCCTCGCCCTCCCCCTCACCGGCACGCGCGCCCCGGCTGTTCTTCGGCTGGTGGATCGTCGCGGTCTGTTCGCTCGTGCAGGGGATGCAGAACGCGCTGCTGCAGCAGGCGTACGGCGGATACGTGGTGCTGCTGGGGCAGGAGTTCGGCTGGTCGAAGGCGATCCTGTCGTGGGGGTCCACGGAGCAGCAGGCCGTCTACGGCGCCACCGGGCCCGGCGTCGGCTGGCTCCTCGACCGCTTCGGGCCGAGGTCCGTGATCCGCGTGGGGATGCTGATCACGGGCGCGAGCTTCTTCCTCTTCGCGCGCGTGGACTCGCTCTGGACGTTCTTCTTCTCGCTCTTCGTCATGTCGATCGGCGCGAACATGATCGGCTACATCAGCACGACGTTCGTCGTGATCCAGTGGTTCGAGCGCCGCCGCTCCACCGCGCTCAGCCTGGCCAGTTCCGGCATCGCCCTCGGCGGCGTCGCGTTCATCCTCGTCGCGGTGCTGCTGGAGCGTGTCGGCTGGCGGATGACCGCGGACATCACGGGGCTCATCTTCGTGCTGTCGGCGTGGCCGATCACCATGCTCATGCATCGCCGCCCGGAGGACGTGGGCCTGCAGGCGGACGGCGGCCCCGCCGCGCCCACGGAGCGCACGCCCTCCATGGCGGGTGTGTCCACCGTGGACTTCACGCTCCGCGAGGCGATGCGCACCGGGGTGTTCTGGTGGATCTCCTTCGGCCACGGCTCCGCGCTCTTCGTGGTCGCGGCGGTGAACGTGCACCTGGTCTCCGCGCTCACGCTGGAGCAGGGCTTCAGCATCTCCACGGCCTCTGCGATCGTGGTGCTGGTGACGGCGATGTACGGCGTGGGCACGATCACCGGCGGCTTCATCGGCGACCGAGGCAACCGCCAGTCGATCACCATGCTCTGCATGTTCATGCACGGCGCGGCGATGCTGCTGCTGGCGCACGCCGTGAACACGCCGATGGTGATCGCGTTCGCGCTGCTGCACGGCTACGCGTGGGGCTGGCGCGGCCCGCAGATGGCGGCGCTCCGTGCGGACTACTTCGGTCGAGGTTCCTTCGGCAAGATCATGGGCGTGTCGAACATCATCATCATCATCGGGACGATGTTCGGGCCGCTGATCGCCGGGTACGCGTACGACCTGACGGGGAGTTACCGCGTCGGCTTCGACATGCTCGCGGGCATCGCGTTCGTCGGCTCGGTGTTCTTCTACCTGTCGAGCCCGCCCGCCCCGCCGCGCCGCGACGAGCGCGCCTCCGTCCCCGTCGAGGCGTAGCGCGCCCGCTCGACGGACGCAGCGGTGATTGAGACGGGCGGCCCATCCCCCCTGCCCCCTTCCCGGCGCGGGAAAGGGGGATGAGATGCGAGGGGCGAAGCCCCTCGCGCTCCCCGTCGCGGCGATGACGGAACAAGCCCGATCGCTGCGAGGTATCGCGCGCCGGTCTCCGGCCCCCTCCCCCCTTGCGGGGGAAGGTTGGGGTGGGGGGCGTCCGCAGTGCTGCGGGAGTCGGAACCCGCACCCTATCCCTCCCCCGTGAAGGGGGAGGGGATCAGAGGCGCTGCTAGCGCTTCACGCTCCAGCGCGCGCCCTGCGGGGTGTCCTCGATGACGATGCCGCGCGCGTCCAGCTCGTTGCGGATCGCGTCGGCGCGGGCGAAGTCCTTCGCGGCGCGGGCGTTCGTGCGCTCCACGAGCAGCGCCTCGATTTCCGCTGCGTCGCCTCGCGTGGCCTCGCTGCCGTGATCCGCAGCCAGTGACAGGCCGAGGACGCCAGCGAGCGTCCGCA
Organism: Dehalococcoidia bacterium; assembly: GCA_050249515.1. GTDB lineage: Bacteria > Chloroflexota > Dehalococcoidia > UBA2979 > UBA2979 > SHYQ01. The sequence continues at coordinate 3,770 of JBFWQJ010000047.1, forward strand.
GCGATCGCTGCATCTCCAGGATGTCGTCGCGGTTCTTCTCCGCGTCGATCGCGCGGTTGATCGCGCTCGCCAGGCGGAACAGCACCGCAAGCGCGCGCGGTGTGTCCAGGTCGTCCTCCATCGCGTCGATGAAGTCGCTCTCACGCTCGTCCTGCTCTGGCATCACGCGCGGCGCGGAGACGGACGGCTCCATCACCTCGCGCACGGCGGCGCGGGCGAGGCGCTCCACGCCCGCACCCGCGGCGGCCATCGCGTCGTCCGTCAGGTTGTTGCGGGAGCGGTAGTGGGACATGAGGACGAAGAGGCGGATCGCGTCCGGCGACCACTGCGCCAGCGCGTCCTCCACGTTGACCACGTTGCCGAGGGACTTCGACATCTTCTCGCCGTCGCGCTGGACCATGCCGTTGTGCATCCACAGCCGCGCGAACGCGTCCTCGTCGTCTGCGGCCGCCTCCGCCTGCGCGATCTCGTTCTCGTGGTGCGGGAAGATGAGGTCCAGGCCCCCGCCGTGGATGTCGAACCGCTCGCCCAGGTAGCGCCGCGACATTGCGGAGCATTCGATGTGCCAGCCGGGGCGGCCCTTGCCCCACGGGGAGTCGAACTGCACGGAGGTGGGCTCCTCCGGCTTCGCCGCCTTCCACAGCGCGAAGTCCAGCGGGAACTCCTTCTCCTCGCCGGGCTCGAAGCGCGTCCCGGTGCGGAGGTCCTCGATGTTGCGGTGGCTGAGCTTGCCGTAGTCGGCCTTCGCGCGGACGCGGAAGTAGACGTCGCCGGAGGGCGTGACGTAGCCGTAGCCGTTGGCGACGATCTGCGCCGTCATCTCGATGATGTTGGCGATCTCCAGGCTCACGCGCGGGCGGACGTCCGGCTTCAGCAGCCCCAGCCGCTCCTGCTCCGCCTCCCACTGGTCGATGTTGCGGTTCGCCAGCTCCAGCGGGTCGACGCCCATCTGCCCGCCGCGGTCGATCAGCTTGTCGTCCACGTCCGTGTAGTTGGACACGAACGTCACCTGCAGCCCGCGCCAGCGCAGGTACCGCACGAGGACGTCGTAGACGATCAGCGACATCGCGTGGCCGACGTGCGCGGAGTCATACGGCGTCACGCCGCAGACGTAGATGCCGACCTGGCCGGGGACGACCGGGACGAGCTCTTCGACCTGGCCGGTGAGGGTGTTCTGGAGTCTCATCGTCGCCTCAGGGTAAGCGCGATCGCGACGGCGATCACGCACCCCACGATCAGCGCGAGGAGCGCCGCCACCATCCGGGGCTCAGCGCGTCCCGCCGGGCACGCCGCTCGGGTCGGTGCGTCCGTCGCGCCGCGCCGCCTCGGCCTCGAGCTCCGCGATGCGCCGCTCCAGCGCGTCGATGCGGTCCCACTCGGGGTCGGGCAGGCGCTCCACGGTGTCGTTGCTGCGGTTGGTGTAGGCGATCACGTGCCCGGGCACGCCGACCACGGTCGCCCCCGGCGGCACGCTGGACACGACCACGGAGCCCGCGCCGATCTTCGCCCCGGCGCCGATGGTGACCGCGCCGATGATCTGCGCGCCCGCGCCCACGGTGACCTCGTCCTCCAGCGTGGGATGACGCTTCTCGCGGCGCGTGGAGGTGCCGCCCAGCGTCACGCCCTGCAGCAGGTGGCAGTGGTCGCCGATGACCGTGGTCTCGCCGATCACCACGCCCATGCCGTGGTCGATGAAGAAGTCGTGCCCGATCTGCGCGCGCGGGTGGATCTCGATCCCCGTCAGCATGCGCGCCACGTGAGAGAGCAGGCGCGCCGTCAGCGGCCAGCCCGCGCCGTCCACCCGGTGCGCGATGCGGTGCAGCAGCAGCGCGTGGACCCCCGGGTACGTCAGCAGCACCTCCAGCGGCGAGCGGGCCGCGGGGTCGCGCCGCATCGCAGCGCCGATGTCCTCGTGGATGCGGGAGAGCCAGTTCACGGTGGGGAGTCCGATCCGGGGCGAGGTGCTGGGGGCGGCCCGGCGCGGCTGTCATCGCGGGCCGGTCGCCCTATGGTACATCCTCCTCGAGGAGCGCCACGGCCATCGCGGCGATCGCGAGTCCCGCGCCGATCTCGCCCACGCGCTCGTTCGTGGTCGCCTTCACGTTCACCCGTCCCACCGGCAGCCCGAGCACCACCGCGATCGACTCGCGCATCGACTCGATGTGCGGGGACAGGCGCGGGCGCTCCGCGATCACCGTCGCGTCCACGTTCTCGATGCTGAACCCGCGCGCCGCCACCAGCCGCTGGACGCGCTTCAGCAACTCCCGGCTGTCGATGCCGCGCGTCGCCTCCTCGCCCGGCGGGAAGTGCCGGCCGATGTCGCCCTCCCCCGCCGCGCCCAGCAGCGCGTCGATGATCGCGTGGATCAGCGCGTCGCCGTCGGAGTGGCCCTCCAGGCTTGGCGCCCCGGACACCTCCACCCCGCCGAGGCGCAGCGTGCCCTCCGCGGGGTCACGGAAGCGATGCAGGTCGTAGCCCGTCCCCACACGCATGGCTGCTCACTCCTCCCGCTGCGCCAGCAGCACGCGCGCGACGGCCAGGTCGGCAGGCGTCGTCACCTTCAGGTTGGTCGGGTCGCCGGGGACGAGCACCACCGGCTCGCCCAGGTGCTCGATCATCGCGGCGTCGTCCGTCACGTTCGCGCTGACCTCCGCGTGCGCGCGTCGCAGCAGCGCACCGCGGAACGCCTGCGGCGTCTGCACCGCGCGCAGCGGCGCACGGTCCACCGTCCCCCGCACCGCCTCGATGTCGCGCGCGCCCTCGATCGGCTGCGCGCGCTTCACGGTGTCGGCGATCGGGACACCGGGGATCGCCGCGCCGTAGGCACGCGCCGCGGACAGCACCCGCGCGGCGAGGCCGGTCGTGACCAGCGCGCGCGCCCCGTCGTGCACGAGGTACCACGCGGCGTCCGGTGCGGCGGCGATGCCGGCGGCCACGGAGTCCTGCCGCCGCGCGCCGCCCTCGACGCAGCGCACGTGCACGTCCCACCCGTCGAGGAGCCCGGCGATCGCGGCGTGGCGCTCGGCGGGCGCGACGGCGACCACCGTCTCCACGCCCGGCGTCTCCGCCATCGCGCGCAGCGCGTAGGCGATCAGCGGCGCGCCGCCCAGCTCCGCCCAGATCTTGTCGATCCCGCCCATGCGCGAGGAGGACCCGGCGGCGAGCACGATCGCCACTACCGCGCCCTCGGCGGGCGCGGCGAGCGGGTGGACCGGCGGCGTGGTGTCCTGCTCGAGCATCGCGCCGTCATTCTAGGGGCGACGGCGCGCTCAGGCTCGCGCTCGCGGCGCGCCGCTACGGGTAGTAGCCGCGCAGCGCCAGCGCCTCCACCACCCGCTCGATGCCGATGATGTTCGCCGCGTCGCGCTGGGAGCACGCCGTGCCGCCCTGCGCGCAGCGCTCCGCGATCGTCCGGTAGGCCGCGCTGATCAACCGCTGCAGCTCCTCGTTCACGCGCGCCTCCGTCCACTGGAGGTACTGGCGCGCCTGCACCCACTCGAAGTAGGAGACGGTCACGCCGCCGGCGTTGGCCAGGATGTCGGGGATCACCGTCAGCCCGCGGCTCCGGAAGATCGCGTCCGCCTCCGCCGTCGTCGGCCCGTTCGCGCCCTCGATGATCAGGCGCGCGCGCACGCGGTCCGCGTTGTGCTCCGTCAGCACGGACTCCACCGCCGCCGGGACCAGGATGTCCACGTCCGCGGTCAGCACATCTTCCGGCGCCACCTGCTCCGCGCCGCCGGACTCCTCGGCCCACTGCTTCAGGTTGCCGCCTCGACTCACGTAGTCGAACAGCGCGCCGACGTTGATGCCGGCGGGGTTGTGGAGCGCGGTCTGCACATCGGAGACGTGCGTCACGGTGGCGCCGGCCTGGTGGATCAGCCGCGCGGCCACGCTGCCCACGTTGCCGAAGCCCTGCACGGACACCGTCCGCCCGGACAGCCCGCCCTCCGCGCGCAGGTGCTCCTGCAGCACGTACATGATCCCGCGCCCCGTCGCCTCCTGCCGGCCCTCAGACCCGCCGATGGCGACCGGCTTGCCGGTGACGACGCCGGGGATCGTGTAGCCGTGGGCCATGGAGTAGGTGTCCATCATCCACGCCATGATCTGGGCGTTCGTGCCCATGTCCGGCGCGGGGATGTCCTTGTCCGGCCCGATGATCGGCACGAGCTCCGTGGTGAAGCGCCGCGTCAGGTTCTCCAGCTCGTTCCGGCTCAGCGCCGCGGGGTCGACGATCACGCCGCCCTTCGCGCCGCCGTACGGGAGGTTGAGGACGGCGCACTTCCACGTCATGAGCATGGACAGCGCCTTCACGTCGTCCAGCGTGACGTGCGGGGAGTAGCGGATGCCGCCCTTGGTCGGGCCGCGCGCCGTGTCATGGAGGACGCGGTACCCCTCGAAGATGCGGATCGAGCCGTCGTCCATCTCCACCGGGAACTGCGTCTGGAAGGTCGTCTTCCACGAGGTGAGGTACGCGCGGTAGCGGTCGTCCAGCCCGATCGCGTCGGCGGCCTCGTGGAACTGTGCGAGCGTGGTGGCGAGGATGCCGGCGTCGGAGGCGGGGCGGGCGAGAGATGCGGTCGTGGTCACGGGGTCGCCTTTCTGCGCGGGAGGCTCCCTTCGATGGTACCGCCCGTGCGAATCGCCCCGGGTTACGCGTTCGTTGGCGTCCGTCGCCGCGCCGTGCCCTACCGCTCGAACACCGGTCGCTCCGCGCGCACCCGCGCGAGGACGAGCCGGTCCGTCTCGAACGCGATCTCCGCCTCCGGCGGCAGCGCGTCCAGCGGAAAGAAGCGCGCGTCCACCACGTCGTCCGCCGCGCCCAGCGTCCCGCCGACCCGCCGCGCCAGGAACCAGACGCCGACGGAGTGGCGTCCGGTCTCGTGGAAGAAGTTGGAGTGCACCTCGTACACGCGCCCGAGTTCGATCTCGAGCCCGGTCTCCTCGAGGATCTCGCGCACGAGTGCGGCTCGGAGGTCCTCGTCGTATTCCACGAAGCCGCCGGGCAGATCCCACAGCCCCGCGCGCTCGCTGCCGCCGCGCTTCGTGAGCAGCACGGCTCCGTCCTCGATGAGGATCGCGGCGACGCCGGCGTTCGGGTTCTGCCAGAAGACGAAGCGGCATGCGGCGCACACCAGCCGCTCCCGCCCCGCGCGCACCTCCCGCCCGAAGGGCGCGCCGCACTTCGGGCAGAAGGCGTAGCGGTCGTTGCCGTCGGTGAACGCGGCGCTCATGAGGCGGATGGTACGGGGTCGTTGGCCCCGTCCGCTTCGTCGCGCCGGATGCCCTCACCCCATCCCTCTCCCGCTGCGCAGGAGAGGGGGCCGGAGCGTGTTCATCCGCCGCGGTCGAGGCGGGCACAAGGCACGACGGGACGCGGCGCGGTTGGCGCAGGAGGCGAGTGGGAGCGGAGTCGGAGCGCCCCCCACGCTCCACCTCGCGCGAGCGAAGCGCGCCGCGAGTCCCGGGGGAGCGCGAGGGCGGAGCCCTCGGTTCTCATCCCCCTTCCCGCTGGGAAGGGGGCAGGGGGATGGGGGCGCGTCAGCGCGCTGTATGCCGTACTCCGACCGTTGCCCCTCGACCGCGCCGGGACGTGACGAGGGCCCCGTTGCCGGGGCCCTCGATGGTTGCGTTGCAGCGGGGCGCGGATGCGCCCCTCCGGGCTACTCCGGCTCCGCCACGTAGGACGTGACGCCGGCCAGCTCCGCCTTCATGTCCGCCGTCGGCGTGAACACCGAGGACGTCTCGCCGAACACCAGCTCCTGGCGCTCGAAGTCGAAGATGAACGGCAGCAGCATGGACTCCGGCATCGCGATCTCCGCGATCGGCGTCGGCCGCTCCACGGTCACGCGGGCGCGCGCCGGGATCAGCTTGCCGATGATCACGTTCTCCTTCAGGCCGTGCAGGCGGTCGGTCTTGCCCGACATCGCCGCCTCGGTCAGCACGCGCGTCGTCTCCTGGAAGGAGGCGGCGGCGAGGAAGGAGTCCGTGGAGAGCGAGGCCTTCGTCACGCCCAGCAGCACCGGGGACACCGTGGGCGGGGTCTTGCCCTCGCTCAGCAGGTGGCTCCGCAGCGCCTCGTACTCGTAGCGCTCCAGCAGCTCGTCCGGCAGCAGCTCCGTGTCGCCCGGCTCTTCGACGCGCAGCTTGCGCATCATCTGCCGGACGATGACCTCGATGTGCCGGTCGTTGATGTTGACGCCCTGCGAGCGGTAGACCTTCTGCACCTCGTCCGTGAGGTAGAGCTGCACGGCCTCCGGGCCCAGGATGGCGAGCACGTCCTGCGGGTTCAGCGAACCCTCGGTCAGCTGCTCGCCGGCCTTCACGTACTCGCCGCCCTCCACGCGGAGGCGGCTGCTCGCCGGCACCGGGTACTCCCGGCGGTCCACGAACTCACCGGACACGCGCAGGGCGGTCGGGCGGCGGCGGTTGCCGGAGCGCACGAACTCCACCTTGCCGTTCGCGGTCGACTTCACCGGCACCATCGGCACGTCGGACTCGGTGTCCTCCGCGGGGACGGCCAGCACCTGGTCGATCGAGACCTCCGCGCCGTCCTCCACCTGGATCTCGTAGCCCTCGGGCAGTTCGAACTCCTCGGTGGTGGTGCGAGTGGAGGTGACGTTGATGATGCGCTGGTCGCCGCTGCGCGACATGGTCACCACACCGTCGATCTCCGAGATGATCGCGAGGCCCTTCGGCACGCGCGCCTCGAAGATCTCCTCCACGCGGGGCAGACCGGACGTGATGTCCAGGCTGCTCGCCACGCCGCCGGTGTGGAACGTCCGCATCGTCAGCTGCGTGCCCGGCTCGCCGATGGACTGGGCGGCGATGATGCCGATGGCCACGCCGTCCTCCACCAGCCGCCCGGTCGCCAGCGACGTGCCGTAGCACATCTGGCAGATGCCGCGCTGCGTCTGGCAGGTGAGCGCGGAGCGCACGAAGGCCTCCGTCACGCCGGCCGCGACGATGCGCTGCGCCTTCGGCTCCGTGATCTCCTCGTTGGAGTCCACCAACACCTCGCCGGTGCTGGGGTCCACGATCGGGGCGGCGGCCCAGCGGCCGGTCAGGCGCTCCGCCATGGAGGCGAGGAGCGTCTCGTCCGCGCGGTCGCGCACCCAGATGCCGGGGATCGGGTCACCCTCGCCCACGCAGGAGCCGGACTGCACGACCACGTCCTGGGAGACGTCGATCATGCGCCGCGTCAGGTAACCGGAGTCCGCCGTGCGGAGCGCCGTGTCCGCCAGGCCCTTGCGGGCGCCGTGCGTGGAGATGAAGTACTCCAGCACGGACAGACCCTCGCGGAACGAGGAGCGGATCGGCAGCTCGATGATCCGGCCGGTCGGGTCGGACATCAGGCCACGCATCGCGCCCATCTGGCGGATCTGCGCGATGTTTCCCTTCGCACCGGAGTTGGACATCATGGCCAGCGACCCCGTGGGCCGGAGGTTCGTGTAGAGCGCCTCCTGCATCTGGTTGGTCGTCTCGGTCCAGATGTTGATCGCAGCCAGGTACTTCTCGTCATCGGTGACGAGGCCCATCTGGTACTGCTCTTCCATCTCGTCGATGCGCTCGTCCGCGCGCTGGATCAGCGCCGGCTTGTCCTTCGGCACCACGATGTCGGAGACCGCGATCGTGGTCCCGGACTGCGTGGCGTACCGGAAGCCGATGTCCTTGATCGCGTCGACCAGGGTCACCGTGCGCTCCGGGGACACCTCGCGGTGCGTGGTGGAGACCAGCTCGCGCAGGCGCTTCTTGTCCATGGTGACGTTCTGGAAGCCCAGCTCGTCCGGCACGATCTCGTTGAAGAGCACGCGCCCCACGGTGGTGTCAATGAAGTCACCCGCAGGCAGCCGGTAGCGGATCTGCTCGTGGATGTGGGCGTTGCCGGTCTGGTACGCCATCTGCACGGACATGAAGTCGCCGTAGGACTTGCGCTTCGCGTCCGTGGTCCCGGCGTGCCGGTCGAAGGTCATGTAGTAGCAGCCCAGGACCATGTCCAGGGTGGGCGCCACCACCGGCTCACCGTCCGAGGGCGAGAGCAGGTTCTTGGTGGACAGCATGACCTGCCGCGCCTCCGCCACCGCCTCGTAGGACAGCGGCACGTGCACGGCCATCTGGTCGCCGTCGAAGTCCGCGTTGTACGCGAAGCAGACGAGCGGGTGCAGCCGGATCGCCGAACCCTCGACGAGCACGGGCTCGAACGCCTGGATGCCCAGGCGGTGCAGCGTGGGGGCGCGGTTCAGCAGGACCGGGCGGTCCTTGATGACCTGCTCCAGCACGTCCCACACCTCAGGCTGGGCGCGCTCCACGATGCGCTTGGCGCTCTTGATGTTGTGCGCCAGGCCCTGCCGCACCAGCGTGTGCATGACGAAGGGCTTGAACAGCTCCAGCGCCATCTTCTTCGGCAGGCCGCACTGGTGGAGCCGCAGCTGCGGGCCCACGATGATGACCGAACGGCCGGAGTAGTCCACGCGCTTGCCCAGCAGGTTCTGGCGGAAGCGCCCCTGCTTGCCCTTCAGCAGGTCAGAGAGCGACTTCAGCTTGTGGTTGCCGGAGCCCGCCACCGCGCGGCCGCGGCGGCCGTTGTCGATCAGCGAGTCCACGGCCTCCTGCAGCATCCGCTTCTCGTTGCGGATGATGATCTCCGGCGCGCCCAGGTTCAGCAGCCGCTTCAGGCGGTTGTTGCGGTTGATCACGCGGCGGTAGAGGTCGTTCAGGTCGGAGGTCGCGAAGCGGCCGCCCTCCAGCTGCACCATGGGGCGCAGGTCCGGCGGGAGCACCGGGAGCTCCGTGATGATCATCCACTCCGGACGGTTGCCGGACTTGCGAAGCGCCTCCACCACGCGCAGACGCTTGGTCGCCTTCTTGCGGCGCTGACCGCTGGTCGTGGCGACCTCGTTCTGCAGGCGGACGGAGAGCTGCTCCAGGTCCATGCGCTCCAGGATGGAGAGCACGGCCTCCGCGCCCATGCCGGCCTTGAAGACCAGGCCGAAGCGCTCCTCGTACTCGCGGTACTCAGCGTCGGTCAGGACGTTGAGGGCGTCCGCCTCAATCGGGTCCTTCAGGCGCTCCAGCCACTTCTTCTGCGCGGCGTACTCGTCGTTCACGGCGGCGCGGATCGCGGCCTGCTGCTTGCGCAGCGGCTCCAGCTCCTTGAACGTCGTGTCGCGCTTCTGCTGGCTGGCGGCCTCCGCCATCAGCTGGATGTCGGCCTTCTTGCCGGCAATGGAGTCCTCCACGGACTGCACCGTGGCGCGGGTCGCCTCCTGCAGGCTCTTGATCGTCTCGCGCGAGATCACGTCGCCGCGCGCGGCCACGGTCTCGTCGCGGAAGGCCAGCTTGCCGCGGAGCTTCTCCTCCATGCGGCCCTGGAGGTCCTTCTCCATCTCGCGGGCCTCGGTCATGACCGCGTCGATCTCCGCGGCCAGTTCCTTGTCGGCCTCTTCGAGCTGCTGCGTCTTGCGCTGCTCGATCTCGTTCAGCTCGTGCGCCAGCATCTGCTCGCGCAGCGTGATCCGGTGCCCCACGTCGCCCTCGCGACGCGAGACCTCCATGTCGATCTCCTCCATGAGGAGTTCGAGGGCGTGCTGACGGGCGTCCGGGTTGACCTCCGTCACCACGTACTGGGCGAAGTAGATCACGCGCTCCAGCGTGCGCGGGGCGATGTCCAGCAGCAGGCCCAGCCGGCTGGGCACGCCCTTCGCGAACCAGATGTGCGTGACGGGCGCGGCGAGGCTGATGTGCCCCATGCGCTCGCGGCGGACCTTGGAACGGGCCACCTCCACGCCGCACTTGTCGCAGACGATGCCCTTGTAGCGGACGCGCTTGTACTTACCGCAGTGGCACTCGAAGTCCTTCTGCGGGCCGAAGATCTTCTCGCAGAAGAGCCCGTCCTTCTCCGGCTTGAGCGTGCGGTAGTTGATCGTCTCCGGCTTGGTGACCTCGCCGTACGACCACGAGCGGATCTGCGCCGCCGAAGCGAGCGACAGACGGATGGCGTTGAAGTCGTTGACCTCGAGCATTAGTCGTCATCTCCCATCTCACGTCCGGAGAGGTTGATTCCCAGCCGCGGCACGTTGTCGTTGTAGTCGTCGCCGAAGCCGACGTCCTGGTCGTCGTCGTTCAGGATCTCCACGCTCAGGCCGAGCGACTGGAGTTCCTTGACGAGCACCTTGAAGGACTCCGGCACGCCGGGCTCCATGGTGTTCTCGCCCTTGACGATCGCCTCGTACGTCTTCACGCGGCCGACCACGTCGTCCGACTTGACCGTGAGCATCTCCTGCAGGATGTGGGCGGCGCCGTACGCCTCCAGTGCCCACACCTCCATCTCACCGAAGCGCTGACCACCGAACTGCGCCTTGCCG
>JBFWQJ010000048.1:0-14013 GCA_050249515.1 Dehalococcoidia bacterium
AGGCTCGCGTCCCACAGCATGTCCGGCCAGAGCGCGTCGGCGATCGCCTTGCGCGGGACCGGCGCTCCCCCGTGGGCGACGAGCAGCGCGAGCAGTTCGCGGGGCTTGTCGTACGGCCAGCCCTGAGTGGTGGCACCCCCGACGGTGATCCGCAGCTCCCCGAGACAACGCACGTAGATCAGCGCTTCGTCTTCATCAGACGGGCCGCCCGTCGCCTCTGGCAGGAACAGCGCCTGCTGCCGTACCGATCCGGTGAGCGCCTCACGCGGCTGCGGAAGCACCGCTGCCTCTGGATTACGGGCAGCCTGCTCGCCGTCCGGTTCGTGGCTGAGGATGGACGACGAGTGCGGCTCTTCAGCGTCCGGTGCGGTCAGTGGCTCGGCCGCTGCCACCGCCGGTTCAAGGACGGGTCGCTCCACGGTCGCGACCGCTGCAGCGGCCACTTCGTGCTCTCGCTCATCCCGGTCGGCAGCCGCGGCACCCGTACCTGGCGCCACATCATCGAGCTGTCCCCGCTCGGGGATTGTGTCGGTCTCGAAGGAGTCGTCAGCCTCGAAGATCGCCCGCCTCCAGTCGAAGCCGCCGACCTCTTCGCCCAACGATGGAGGTGGCGCATCCGGCGGTTCGGGATCGCGCGGAGAGGGTGGCAGCTCCGCTGCTCCAGCAAACGCGCCCGGCTCGCGCCATCGCGGTGACTCGTCGCGGCGGACCACGACGGGATCGAGCGCGATCCGTTCGTCGGCCGCGAGCGAAAGCAGGACGCCGCTCGCTCCAGCTGCGACCTCGCCGTCAGCCAGATCGCCGGCGTCCACGCCGAGCCGCACCGTCGCGCCGAAGAGCGTGCTCGGCTCGCCATCCGTCAGCCCGACGAAGTAGATGCCTGCGCGCGGCCCGTACGGGAGCAGTGACTCCCACGCATTCCCGACCGCGCCCGCATCGAACACCGCGACGAGCGGACGCGGCGCCAGCTGCCCTTCGCGGGACTGGATCGCGTCCTCGATCTCCTCGAATAACGCCTCACCGTCGGGGCTCGCCGCCCCACCGAAGTGCGGCAAGTCGAGGTCGTCGCCCAGCACCGCCGCGCCGGAGGCGTCCGCGCGCAGCGCCAGTTCGTCGGCCCCCGCGGTCGTGGCCAGCGTCTCCAGCCAGGCGTGCAGCAACTGCCGGCGCTCGATCTCTGATCCGGCGATCGCCACGCTGCCGGCCCCGACGAGGTTCACGTACACGATCCGGCCAGTGACGTCGGTGCCCGCCGGCAGCATCAATGCGCGCCCCGCCGCCGCGGCGGCCCCCTGCTGCATCGTCGACGCACCGGCGCGGGTGAGCGTCAGTTCCACCTGCCGCGCCCCGGTGACGGCCGCCTCGACCGCACACTCCAGGAGGTCGGCAAGCCGGACGTTGCTCGCCGCAAGCGCCTCACCCTCGATGTCGGAACAGTCGATCGTGAACGAGAGGTCCCGTGCCGCCTCATGCGCGAGCACCAGCCGCGCTCGCGCGAACCCGGCCGCCTCGAGCGCCTCCGCCACGGCGCGCGCCACGAGTACGACCCGGCCCGCATCACCGGTACGGCGTGCGCCGCGCTGCAGCAGGGACGGCAGACCGAGCGCGTCCGTACGCTGCAGGCGATGCACGAAGAGCGCGGCTGCGCCGAGCACGGCGAACCCGGCGGTGCTCAGGACGACGGGGCGCGGCACCGACGGCCAGTCCCACGCAGCCCACGCAGCCCCGCCGTCCTCTCCTTCATCGGCGTCCGCCTCGACCGACTGGCCTGTGTCGTCGCTACCGGTCGCGGTGTTGTTCCCGGTCTCCGGCGCGGCCGCGGGCAATGTTGTGTCGGCGGTGAGTTCCTCCATCGCTTCGACCGGCAGCACCAGCTCCCAGCCCGGATAGATGCGCTGCGGGTCAGTGAACCGCCAGCCGCCGCCCATGTCGCGATCGCGGTTCGCCTGCCAGATCTCATCCCAGCGGAACCCATCACCGAGGAACCGCTCCGCGATCCCCCACAGGTGGTCGCCGCGCGTGACGCGATACGTGACGGTCCCTGCGTCCAGGCTGATGCTGTCCGCCGGCAGCGGTGCGTTCAGCGTCCAGCCAGCGCGGATGATGCGCGGGTCGTCGAATCGGACCCCGTCGGGCATCACGCGCCCGTGGTTCGCGGCGAACAGGTCGACGTAGCGGGAGCCGTCGCCATAGAGCCGGCGCGCGATCCCCCAGAGGTCATCCCCCGCCGCCACCGTGTAGACCACAAACGGTGCCCGGACGGTCGCTGCGCGGTCGTCAGGGGCGGGAACCTGTGCTTCGGCGGCAGACGGCGCGTGCAGCGCCACGAATGCGACCGGGGCGCTCGCGATCGCCGCCCGTGGCACCGGCAGCCACGTCGCGAGCAGCAACGTCCCGGCCACGCCGCCGTCCACGATGCGCCGCACGGCAGGGACGGTGATCAGGTTCGTGACGCGGAGCGCAGCGCGCGCCCATCGTGCGCCGCGCGTTGCTCGGTCTGCCGTGACGGCGAGCGCGCGCAGCCCGATCGTGACGGCGAGGTAGCCGAGGAGGAGCCATGCGATCGCCGTCGCTACGGCGATGAGGTCACCGTCCGACACCTCGGTCGCCGTCAGCGCCGTGCGTACGGTCGTTATGTCGGGCAGACGCCACGCGGCGGATGGGGGACCGGCGATCCGCCACAGGATCGCGGCAGCCGTGGCAGCGACCGCCAGCGTGACGGCGAGCGGCCAGGCCCCAGCCTCGCGGCGCGCTTCCGGCCGGCGCCCGCGACCGCTGCGTCGTGTACGGGGTCGTGCCCTGGTCATCGGGACCGGGTACGGCGTCGTCCACGACCGCACCATCGGGTCGAGCGGCTCCCACGCCCCGACGACCACCACGACGCCACCCTCACCGTCATCCTCGATCGTGGTCACGCGGTACTGGCCACCGAACGTGATCTCCAGCCGGACATCCGCCGTGAACGATCGTTCGTAGCGGTGTTGGATGTCGCTTTCCGCCGGGTAGCGTTGTCCGAGCGATGCGGTCGAGAGCACCGCGCCGTCGCCGAACGACCAGTCGTACCGCTGCGGCATGATCTCCACCTCGACCGTCGTGTCTCCCAGCGTCTCGGAGCCGGTGAGCGTCTCGCCGTCGTAGCCCTCCACCCAGAACCAGGACGGCAACGCCACCAGGCCCGTACCGGGGTTCGCGCCGACGGCGATCGGCGGCAGCGGCACCATCCCGAAGAGCGACTGCGCCATCGAACGCGGATCCGTCGGCGGACCCGGGAGCGTCTGCACGACGATCTCCGTGATGTCTGGCGCGCCCACGGGAATCCACGCGATCGTGAACAGACCGTTGTCGCAGGTCACGACCCAGGGGAGCGCGCCCGGATGCGCCGACAGTTGGGGTGCAAAGCTGCTGTTGTAGCCAATGTTCGGGACGGCCGCAGTGCAGGTCGGCGCTGTCGGGACGTGGACGATCTCGGTGGATCCGGGGGTGCCTGGAGTGCCGGGGATGGTGGACGTGACACCGATGAAGATCGTGACGCCACCGGTCGTCGCGACGACGTTCGTCTCCACCACATTCGGGCGGTTCGGGCGCGGACCGTACCCACTCCCTGGCGTCGGAGGTTCCGCGTACGCGGACGACGGGCTGAACATCAGGAGCGCCAGGCCCAGAATGCAGCCAGCAATCAGCCTCACGGTGGACCAGCCGGTTCCCGGGCGCCGCGGGTCACAACCCACCGCCCGTCTACACGCTCCAAGAGGATCGTGTCCTTGAACACGTCGCCCAGGCCATCAGCGTTCTCCGGCAGCAGCGTCTTCGCATCCACGACAAAGCTGTTGTTCACGTACTCATCGACGATGACGGCCGATGACTCTGTCACCGAGATCACGTCGAAGTCGTGCTCGACGCGGATGCGTGCCGCGATACCGTCGGCTCGCAGCGCCTCGATCTCCTTGCGGATCCCTTCGAGTTCGGCGCCTGCCGCGAACCGTTCGACTCGCGTGATGTCGAGGTGGAGCACCGCGTCGGCGTAGGCGTCCCAGTAGGCGAGGTACGCCGCGCTCACTTCCGCCACCAGCGCGTCGCGCGAGGGCGTGGCCGTCGCCGCCGGCACAGTCGCCGTGGCCGCAGGCGTCGTCGGATCGGCAGTCGCCGCCGGCGTCGGCGTGGACGAGCCGCCGCCGCAGGCCAGCAGCAGCACGGCCGTGCACGCGATCCCGATCGACGTCATCCCTACTCGCATCTGGCGCATGGCTACGGACCTCCTGCTCCGGTGCGCGGCGCCGCGACGGCGTGGGCGCGGATCTCGACGTTTGTCACGCCGAGGACCTGGAGGAAGCCCGTCGTCGCCTGACGAGAGACCTCTACGCGCACCTGTGCTCCGTCTGCGTACACCGCATGGTCCGTGCCAGTCTCGCCGATCAGGTATGCGATCGCCGCATTGCTGGCGGCCGGCGCGTTCAGGCGGACCACCGCACCGCCCGACGCGCGGTACGTCGCCTCGTCCAGCTGCATCGCGCCCGCAGCGGCAGCGGCGTCGGCCACGTTCTGGAGGTCGCGGCGCTGCACCATCACCAGCCCGCCGTCGGCGACCAGCCCCGCGACCGCGACGAGCGCGAGCAGGAAGATCGCCGTCAGCGCGAGCACCTGGCCGCCCTCGTCCACGGCGAGACCCCTCGCGCGCGCGATCACGGGGCCGCCGCCGTCCGGCTGCGGTAGATGTCGATGCGCTGCTGGTGGGTGCTGGACACCGTCACGGAGACCGCCCCGAGCAGCGGCAGGTCGCCGAGCTCCACGGCGTAGGACGCCGACGCGCGCACGGTTCCGCCGCGCGCGAACGTGCCCGTGTCGATCGCCACGTCCAGCCGGTCGAGCGCGAGGCCGTGCCCGGCGGCCACGGTCAGCGACCGCGCCTCCGCGTCCGCGAGGCCCTGCGCGGCGGAGGGGGCGAGCGCGGCGGTACGCCCTGCCTCGCGCGCCACGGACTGCACGGCGACCTGCGCCTGCGCGATCCGCCCCGCCATCACCACGCCGGCGACGAGCAGGAGCAGCACCGGGATCACCAGCGCGGACTCGACCAGCGCGCTCCCCGAACGGTCGACGGCGAGCGCGCGGAACGGTACCGGCGGCCTACGGACCGTCACGGAACGCCTCCCTCCACACCTCCGCCGACACCTCGACCGGCAGTGCGAGCGAGGTCACCCACGGGATGATCAGCGGATACGTCCCGCTGGCCCGCGCAATCACCACCTCGCCCTGCGCCTCCGCGCTCACGGCAAACGCCGCCCCGGTCGCTCCGAGGCCGGCCTCCAGCAGCGAGCGCGTCCGCGCCGCGCCGTCCGCGAGCGTGTAGCCCTCCGACGCCGCCAACCGCGCGCCCTCGACCGCGGCCGTCTCGGCCACGGTGCGGGCGTGGTGGACCAGCGCGATCTGCACCGCCCCGATCAGCACGATCAGGAGCAGCGGCAGCGTCAGCGCCAGTTCGACCGTCCCGGCCCCCGACTCGTCGGCGTGCAGGCGGCGCATCGGGCTAGATCGCCGTCAGCGCGGTCACGATGTCCGAGAAGACACCGACGATCGCCTGGCCGAGGAGTTGCACGGCGACGATCGCCACGACGGCGATGCCGGCGACGACGATCGCGTACTCGGTCATGGCCGCGCCGTCCTCCTCCTCGTGGAGCGTCCGCGTGGCCCGTCTCACTTGCTTCAGCATGTCGTCCTCCTTGTCGATCCGACATTCGTCCGGCACTCGTCCGGGCCTTCATCCGGCCGCGACTGGCGCGTCACCGTCCGAGCCCGAGCAGCTGCACGCCGGCCGGGTACAGCAGCACGATCAGGAACACGGGGAAGATGCAGAGCGCGATCGGGAACAGCATCCGCACCGCCGCCTTGCCGCCCTCCTCGAGCAGCTGCGTGCGTTCGCGGTCACGCGCGGTCTCGGACAGCGCCAGCATCGCCGGGGCGAGCGGCGTCCCCTGCCGCTGCGCGAGCCGCCAGGTGTCGGCGAGCGAGCGCAGTTCCGCGACCTCCTCGCGATCGGCGAGCAGGCGCAGGCCCTCGGCGTAGTCGTCGCCGCCGATGCTGGCCTCCCGGACCACCCCGCGCAGCGCCGCGCCCAGCACGCCGCTCAGCTGCTTCGCCGTCTCCGCGAGCGCCTGCTCCGGCGACAGCCCCGCGCTCGCCCCGAGCACGAGCAGGTCCAGCGCCGCGGGCGTCTCGGTCATGACGGTCAGCCGCCGCCGGCGCAGTCGCGCGCGCAGTTGCCAGCTCGGCGCCGCGAACCCGGTCGCGAACGCCGCCAGCCAGAGCCAGACCGGCCACGCGCCGCCGCCGAGCAGGCCGATCAGCGGGAAGACCGCGCCCCCGATCAGGCCGGTGGCGAACTGCTGTCCCCGGAACTGCGCCGGCGTGACACCGGGCATCACCAGGCGCAGCCGCCGGTCGAGGTCGCCCGTCTCGATCCCGAGCCGCCGCAAGAGCGCGCCGATTGCGTCGCCGGCGTCGTCGAGCAGCGGCCGCAGCGAGTGCTCCAGCAGCGGCGAGTCGAACACGGGCGCGCGGTGCTCGCCGGCCTCCAGGTCCATGCGGCCCTGCGCCGACATCCGGTGCAGGCGCGCGGCGAGGCTGGGGCGGCGGCGCCCGAGCGGCTGGCCCACCGCGATCAGGAAGAGGCCGGCCCCGAGCAGGCCGCTGAGCAGCAGCACCGGCGTCATCGCAGCACCCGTTCGCGGCCGGGGAGCGTGATCGTGCGCCGCATGAGGGTGTAGCCGACGGCGGGGAGCACGAGGCAGACGGCGAGCACGACCTGGCCGGTCGGCGTCGAGAACACGTCGAGGTAGCCAGGGTTGACGGTGCGGAGCACGACGATCAGCAGCACCGGCAGCGCCGCGATCACCCGCGCCGACATCACCTGCTCGGCCTGTTGCGCGCGCACCTCGCGCCGCGCCCGCGCCGTGCCGCGCACCGAGCGGCCCAGTCCGTCGAGCACCCCGCTCAGGTTGCGTCCGCCGACCCGGAACGACATGACGAGCGCGACGGCGAGCATGTCGAACGCCGGATGGGCGACCGACTCGCGCGCCCGCGCGAGGGCGACATCGAACTCCATGAGCCGGAGGTCGCGCTCCAGCGCCCGCAGTGCCGGACGCAGCGCGACCGGGCCCGAGCGGGCGAGTGAGCGCAGGGCGTCCTCGATGCCGACGCCCGTGCGGCTCGCGTCGCGAAGTGCGTCCACGACCTCGGCCACCGCGTCTTCGACCGCCTCGCGCCGGCGGGCTTCGCGCTGGCCTCGATACCAGGAGGGCAACAGCGCGCCGACGATCCCCGCCGCCACGCTCAGGGCGGGCCACCCGAGGAACGCCTGGACCGCGACCATCGCCAGTACGGCCGCCGCCCCCCGCGTCGCCACGTCGCCGCGCGTGACCGTCACGGCCCGCGCAGCCACGGATGGCTCCGGTTCAACGGGCGCCACGACGGTGGCTGTCCGCTTCGCCGTGAGCGACAGGAAGACCAGCAGCAGGCCAGTGCCCAGGGTCAGACTCAGGATGACGTGCATCGAGCGCTCCGTTCCGCGGTCATCGTGCAACACCCCAATCCAGAACCAGTCCAGCGCCAATCCAGAGCGGCTCCGCGCAATCCAGACTCAATCCAGAGATCCGAAAGCCTGTGCAAATCTGATGGTGTACGCGCCTCATCCGGCGCCTCCTCGCCCCGCATCCCCGTGCGCCGCACCGGTGTACCCGGCGGCCGCCAGCCGCGCCTCGCGGCGGGAGCGCACGCCGGTCCACACCAGCCGGCCGTCCTCGAGCGTGAACAGGTCGCTCCCGGCGATCGCGTCGCCTTCGATGCCCGTGACCTCGTAGATGTGGGAGACCGCGCGCCGGTGGGTACCGGCGTCGAGGCGGAGCTGCACGACCACCTGGATCGCCTCGGCGATCATCTCGGTGATCGCCTGCGCCGGCAGTGCTTCGTCTGCCATCAGTGCGTACGTGCGGAGCTTCGAGAGCGCCTCGCGCGGGCCAGAGGCGTGGACCGTACACATCGAGCCGTCGTGGCCGGAGTTCATGGCGGCGAGCATGTCGAGGGCTTCCTCGCCCCGCACCTCGCCGACGATGATCCGGGTCGGCCGCATCCGCAGCGCGTTACGGGCGAGGGCGCGGATCGACACGCCCCCCGCCCCTTCGACGTTCGCCGCGCGGGCCGAGAGCGCCACGCAGTCGGGCAGCACCGCGTCGAGCTGGAGCTCGGCGGTCTCCTCGATCGTGATCACGCGCTCGTCGATGCCCGCGATCGCCGCGCCGAGCGCGTTCAGGGCCGTGGTCTTGCCGGTGCCCGTGCCGCCCGAGATCAGGATGTTCAGGCCGGCCCGCACGCAGGCCCCCAGGAAGGCGGCGGCGTCCGGCGTCAGCGTCCCCAGTTCCACCAGGTCGTCGAGCGTCCGCGCGCGCAGCAGGAACTTGCGGATCGTGACGTGGGGGGCGGTCGCGAGCGGCGGGATCACGGCGTTGAGCCTCGAGCCGTCAGGCAGGCGCGCGTCCACCATCGGACTCGTCTCGTCGAGCCGGCCCCCGAGCGGCCCGATCGCGCGGCGGAGCAGGCGGACCAGTTCGTCGTCGTCCGCGAACGTCACGTCGGTGAGCCGCTTGCGCCCCTCGACGATCGCGAAGACGCGCCGCGGGCCGTTGACGATGATCTCCTCGATCGCCCGGTCGTCGAGCAGTGGCTGCAGCACCCCGAAGCCGAGCAGGTCGTCCAGCAGGCGCCGCTCGAGGCCGCGGGGGTCGGCGATCGGCGGCTGGCCCAGCGTGGTGGCCTGGCGCTGCGCGGCGGCGATGCGGCCCGCGATCACCTGGCGGGCGCGCTCGACCTCCTCCGGCCCGCGCTCCGCGAGGTCGTCGCCGTCGAGCACGCGGCGCAGCTCCTCCTGCACCTCGGCACGGATGCTCCGCTCCCGCCCGTCCTGCACGGCCAGCTCCGCGCTTGCCATCGTTAGCCCCCCGCCGCCAGCGCCCAGCGCCCGGTCGCGGGCGGGGTGACCGCGTCGCCGGTCAGGAGGGCGTCCACGGTCGCCGCGAGCGCCCGCAGGTCGGCGGCCGCTCTGCCGCCCGTCGCGATGAACGGTGCCTGTCGCTCGATCGCCTGCCGGGCCGCCTCGCGGTCCTCGCGCACGACCCCCGCCACCGGGATGCGGAGCGCCTCCTCGACCTCCTCGCCGTCGTAGTGCTCGCGTCCCTCCCGCCGGTTCACGACCGCCTGGCAGCGCCCTGCCAGCTCGGCGCCAAACGACCGCAGCGCGACACGCGCGTTCCACAGCGCCACCATGTCGGCGCACGTCACCAGCAACACCTGGTCGGCCGCCAGCAACAGGTCGCGCGGCGCACTGGACGCGAGGTCCACGACCACGCGCTCGTACCGGGCGCGCAGCAGCCCGATCGCGCCGGTCACGAGCTCGGTCGAGAGGGCGCCGGCGAGTTCGGGACGCTCCACCCCGGCCAGCACCGCGCAACCGGGGCCGGCCTGCAGCTCGCCATCGAGGCGCGCGCCGAGCGATCCACCCGCTGCCGCGAGCCCCACGAGCCCACGGCGCGGGTCGAGGTCGAGGTAGGGCGCGACGTTCCCGCCACGGAGGTCGGCGTCCACGAGCGCAACGGTGTCGCGCGCACCGCCCAGCGCCGCCGCCACCGCGATCGCCACCGTGCTCTTGCCGGGTGCGCCCTTCCCGCTCGTCACGGCGATGACGCCGCCCTGAGCGTCCCCACCCACCGCCGCGCGTGGCTCGTCCCCCGGCGGCACCAGCGTGGCCGGGGGCCGTTCGGACGCTGTGATCGGTGGCGTGCCGTCGCGCGTGCGTCGGACCGCCTCCGCCAGCACGGCGACGGGCGCCGAGGCCAGCACCGACGGGGCGAGATTCGCGACCCGGCGCGCCTCGCCTTCGCCCGCCGCGAGCAGCAGCACCGGCACGCCGCGGTCGCGGAGCGTCAGCAGTGTCGCCTCGCCCAGGCCATGCAGCGCCGCCGACAGGACGACGACGTCGATCCCGCCCGGCATGTCCTCCCTCCCCGCGGCGGGGGCGGCCGGACCGAGCGCCTGGTCGAGTACGGTGGGGCCGTCGAGCGCGCGAGCGACCACGAGCACACCCTCCGCGGGCAGCCCGTCCACCAGCCGCGACTCGAGCGTCCGGTCCGCCGTCGCCAGCAGCACCCGCACCGGGGAGTCCGTCGCCCGCATCGCGGAGGTCATCGCGTCGTCCCCCCCGCGCCTGCCTCCGCGTTCACCGCAGGCACGAGCACGAGGGTGAGGCGGCCCGTGACGAGGCCGTGCGTCACCCGCTCCGCCTCCGCGCGCGGGACGATGAGCGTGACGTTGGTGATGCGCCCTGAAGCGTCCGCGGCGCCACCGCCGAGGCTGACCCGCGTCGCGTCGAGCGCGACGTGGTAGACCGTGGCGCGGTTGAGCAGCAGCCTGGTCGCGCTCCCGGCGCGTCCCGGCTCGGTGGTCTCCAGCACCGCCACCTGGTCGCCGCGCCGGAGCTCGGCAAAGACTGCATCCGCGCCCACGGCGACGGTGATCGCGACCTCATCGGCCCCGAGCACGGGGCCGGCACCCAGATCGGGGCGGACCACCAGCGCTCCGGCGTGAATCGTCTGTCCGGCCGTCTGTCCGACGATCGCGGTGACGTCCGCCGCGCCGACCGCGAGCCTCGCCAGCGGCCCTTCCAGGCGCGCCTCGCTGAGGGCGAGGTCATCGCGCGTGATGACGTGACCGGGGGGCAGCGTGCGCGCGGCGACGACCACCGGCTCCGTCTCGCGGAGCTGGGACGCGAACGCCACGCCACCGGCCAGCGCGACCACCACAAGCAGCAGCCCTACCAGCAGCCGGATGTCGATGCGCGGCAGCGGCCATGAACGTGTACGGATGCGTGATGTACCCAGCGCCATAGCTCTCTTACTCCTCCCGGTGGCCGTCCGGCTGCTCGCCCCGCTCCCAGCGCCGGACAAAGGCGGAGAGCCACGTCCGCACACAGGCGGACGCCGTCCTCACGTCGGTAAACGCCTGCTCCTCCACGACCTCGCCCTGCTCGTCGTGGCGGGAGATCACCACGCGTAACGGCCGCTCATGCGCCGGCTCGATCCAGGCTCGAAGCAACAGCCGTCCGGTGATCGATCGCGTTCGTGGTGCCATGGAGGGAGGAAACCGATGGGCCGTAGCAACCGGCGCAACGAAACGCGGGCGCGAGCGGCAGGATGCGGTCACGCACACCCCCGCCAGACATGGCCGCAACAGCGAGTGAACGCGGAATCTGACCGATCCCGTGATGCGCGATTTGCTACACCGCTGCTACGCACACGCGCTTGCGCCGTCGTGAATAATGGAGGTGCGAAGGCGGCACGCACGGTAGGTGTCTGACGGTCGCGGCGTGACCCTGATGGGTTCCGAAGCGGCCAGAAGAGGACTGGTCGTGGCGGGGGTACGCAACCCGACCGCCGCCGGACGGTCTCACCGTCCGCTGGGGCGTTCGCCGGCACACCCGTTCCGGGTGCAACTGCTCGGTGGCTTCTCAGCGACCGGCGACGGCGGTGCGATCGCGTTGCCGGCCGCCAGCCGGCGCGTCCTCGCCCTGGCCGCGGTGTATCGCGCCCCCCTGCCCCGTACGCTCGCTGCCGAGCGGCTGTGGCCGCACCTCTCCACCCGCATCGCCCATGGCAGCCTCCGCACCGCACTGTCACGCCTCCACGCAGTGCAACCGGCGCTCCTCGCGATCGCCCCTGACCAGGTGTGCCTCACCGACGCGGTGACGGTGGATCTCCACGAAGTGGAAGCGCTCGCGAAACGGCTGATCACCGGGAGCGTGCCGGACGCCGATGCTGGCGAGCCGCTCGACCGGCTGACGCTGACGTTGCTACCCGACTGCCACGACGACTGGGCCATCCTGGAACGCGACCGGCTGCAGGACCTCTTCCTGCACGCACTCGAAGCGCACGCGGAACGGCTGACGGCGGGCGGCGAGTATGCGGCAGCGCTCGACGCGATCCACGCCGCGATCGCGGCCGAGCCGCTCCGCGAAAGCGCCGCCTGCACGCTGCTCGCGATCCACCTCGCTGAGGGGAACCGCGCGCGAGCGGCCCGCTGCTACCTCGAGTTCCGCGACCGCCTGCGGACGGTGCTGGGGATCGAACCGTCGGCCGAGATGCGCGCGATGGTCGCGTCACTCATTCCAACGACCTGACGGAGCACCGCGCGGACACAAACGACCGCACACGAGCGGCCTCCACACACGTGCGTGGGCACCGCGCGCAAGTGACATGCCTGCGTGACGAGGACGGACTGGGTGAGACGCGACTGGCTGAGTTGTGGGGGAGCAACGCCGGCACGCGAGCAGGCAGCGCGCACGCTCGCGGACAAGACCGGCTGTGCGCTGCACACGGCAGTCGATCACTGAAACACCCACATATCCGAGGGCTCTTCAATCCAGACTCAATCCAGACCCCCGCACAACCTGTGTGAACCTCGCGATCGGGCGCGGTGGCCCTGCGCCGCAACGCGGTTCGAGGCGTCTCGCCCTCGCTGGCGTCTTGTCCGCGATTTCGATGCTCTGGATTGAAACGACCGAAATAGGTGCGTGCGCGGCGGTGCTGGATTGCGTCTGGATTCTCCCTGGACTGAGGGTTGCTAGCCTCGCCGCGTACGAAGTGCGTTTTGCCGGCATCGCCAGCTCCCAGGAGCAAGACAACCGGCACGGTTGGCTCATCGTGACGCGCAGGGCGGATCAACCCTCGGGAAACGAGCATTGCGCTCTCCATCAGACACGTCGAACGAGCCGCACAGACCAAGCAGAGACAGGAATCGAACGGAGTAGCAAGGACAGCTAGAGCGCGAACGGAGGTTGCGATGTAACCACCCGAGCGCACCACCCAGTACGAGCGGAGTCCGAACAGGTTGCCGGCGATCGCCACGCCACCTGGTTAGCCCCGCGCAACTTCCGGCCCGGCGCGTTCCACGCTCCGCGGTGAGCTCAGTCGCCTGCCGACTGAGGCCGCGACGCCTGGTGCTGCGTTCCGGAACCCGGATGCCTTGAATCCACCAGAGCACTCGCGAACCGCCCCGATGGAGTCCATCCGGGGCGATTCGTCGTGCGCGCAGCAGGAGGACCGATGGAATCGTTCGACGACGAGCACATGGAGCACGACGACGGCCGCAGGCGTGGCCGCCGTCGAGGCCAGCGGGCGACGCAGGTCGCCACCCTCGCGGGCGCAGTCATGTTCGTACTGGCGATCGCCTCGAAGGCGATCGGTGCGTAGCAGTCCCGCAGCGACGGGACGGAAAGGAAGGTTCGGATGGACCGGCGAACAAGGAAGCGGCGGCCGCGCCTCGTGGCGCGGTGGGCTGCGCGGACCAGGAGTGCAGCGCGCTGTTGCGCCGCGTGGCTGAAGGCCGGCTGGCGGGCGACCGCCCGGCGGCTGCGGCCGTGGAAGCCGGTGGTGATCGTCGATGCGAGACACGGCAGGGCGCGGCGCCTGCGGCGGATGCTCACGCGGACGACCCGGACGCAGTTCCGGGCGCTCGGCGTGGCCCCGCCTCAGCACCTCCTCATCGTCGTGCAACGCATCGTGCGAGGCGAACGCCCCGAGGCGTCGCTCTTACAGATCTTCGACGGACGCGATGGGGTGCGGCGTCACGTCCTCTACCTGGCCTTCCTAGTCGGGGAGGAGTCGATGAGCGACGGGGAAATCGTCGCGACGCTCCGGCAGCGGCTCTACGAGGTCGTCGGCGATGCCCTCGGCCCGATGCGTGCCGTGCCCGCGACGGCGGAACAGCCGCGGCCGGCGTCGGTCGTTCCGTTCCGCGCGCCGGTTGTGGAGCCGCCGCCGTTCGACGACGACGACGTTCCCCCGCTGGACGACTCATGGGTGCCAATGGACGGCGGCGCAATCGCCGTCGCCGCTGAACGTTAGGAGTTGGAGACGATGACCCAGGAGATAGTGCTGACCGATCTGCGCGACCTGGCAGACGTCATTGACCGCTTCC
>JBFWQJ010000049.1:0-13984 GCA_050249515.1 Dehalococcoidia bacterium
TCAGCAGGAAGATATGGTAGTCCATCGAAAGCCCGAAGAGGATCGTGAACATGAACAGCGGCACCCATGCCTCGATGCGCGGCGTGTGCTGCAGGCCGAGCGCGGAGGCGCCCCAGCCGTGCTGGAAGATGGCGGTGATCACCCCGTAGGCGGCGCCCACCGACAGCAGGTTCATCACGATCGACTTCAGCGGCACCACGATCGACCGGAAGATCAGCAGCAGCAGCACGAAGCTGAGTCCCAGCACGAACGCGAAGACCACGGGCGTGTAGGCGCGGATGATCGCGAAGAAATCCGCGTTCATCGCGGTGAAGCCACCCACGTAGACCTCGGCGGTGCTCTCGCCGAAGGAGGCGGGGATGAGCCGCGTGCGCAGGCGTTCGAGCGCCTCCAGCGCCTCGGCGCTCGTCCCGTCGCCCGGCAGCGCGACGGTGAGGACGGCGAGGTCCGCGCGCGGACTCGTCTCCATTGGCGCGATCTGGCGGATCTGGGGGTCGACGCCCAGCGCGATCTGCAGCTTGCCCAGCGATTGGGCGACCTCCGGCACGCCGATGTTCGGCGCGCGCACGACGATCGAGGTGGGCGCGAGCAGCCCGCCCGAGAACTCCCGGTTCACCACATCGAACACCTGTCGCGTCTCGAAGCGCTCCGGGATCGCGCCGGCTCCCGAGGCGCCCAGCCGCAGCGTGAGCCACGGCGCGGTGAGGACGAGCAGGGCGATCGAGGAGTAGAGCGCCATGCGCGGAGCGCGCCACATCACGAATCGCGCCATGCCGGCCCAGAAGCCGCGGTTGGCCCCCGGGATGCTCGCGCTCCGCGACCACGGGAGCGCGAGCGCATCGACGTGGCGGCCGAGCATGCCGAGGACGGCGGGGAGGAGCGTCAGCGCGGCGAGGACGGCGACGACGACGACCGCGGTCGCGCCGATGGCGAAGGAGCGGAAGATCGTGCTGGGCACGATCAGCATGCCGAGCAGCGCGATCACCACCGTGGCCCCGGAGAACAGCACGGCGCGGCTGGCGGTGTCGCCGGCGATGCCGAGCGCCTCCTCCTCGGTGTGGCCGAGCCGCCGCTCCTCGCGGTAGCGGGCGACGATGAACAGCACGTAGTCGATGCCGACGGCGAGGCCGATGCCGGTGATGACGTTGGTGGCGAAGATCGACAGCTCCCACGCATTCGACAGCAGCGTGACCACGGCGAACGTGACGCCGATCGCCATGAACGCCACGCCGAGGGGCACGAACGCCGTGACGACGGCGCCGAAGACGACGACGAGCACGACGAGCGCGACCGGCAGCACGTTCAGCTCCATCGCCAGGTCGTGCTCGGCGGCCTGCGTGAACGCCTGGTTGATCGAGGCGACGCCGCCGGCGCGGACGGTGTAGCCGCCCCCCGCGTGCTGGCCGAGGACCGCGTGGAGCACCGCGAGCCCCTCGCCCGAGTTATTCAGGTCGCCTTCGAGGACGGTGAGAATGAGGGCGGACCGGCCGTCAGCGGAGACGAGCCCGCCGCCGTTCGGGAGGTCGAGGTAGGAGACGGTCTTCTCCGCGACGATCGCCTCCTGCGCGCGCAGGTCGCGCACGATCGCCGTGACGCGCTCACGGAACGCCTCGTCGTCCGCGCGGGTGGAGGCGGACTGGACGAGGATGATCTCGTTCAGCGGATCGCCGCCGCGGAACGCGCGCAGGATGTCGCGCGCCTGCTGCGACTCCTGCGTGTTCGTGAACTCGTAGTCGGTACGGAAGTTGCCGCCGAGGAACTGCGCGAGGACGAGCGTCACGAGGAGCAGGGCGATCCACGCCAGCACCATGTTCACGCGGTGGTACGCGCTCCACACGGCGAGCCGCCCCGTGAAGCCGAGTCGGTGCATCGCCCAGTCCCCTTCGACGCTCCGGCGTGGGCTCCTAGCGTGCATCTCGATCGCGGGCAGGGACAAGCGCCGGCGGGCGGCGCGCTCCCGCGGGCGGGGCTAGGAGACCGCCTCCGCGTCCGGGTCGAGGTAGGGGATGAGCGCGGCGAGCAGGTCCGTGCGCGAGTCGAGCGTCTTGCCGAGGCCGGACAGCAGTCCCATCACGCGGGCGATCAGGATCACGTCGCCGGGGACGTCCACCAGCGGGTTGTTCCGGAGCACGCGCCCCAGGCGCTCGTTCACCTCGGCCACCATCTCCTGGTCGGCGTATGGCTTGCCGGAGCGGAGGACGTCGCCGAGGAACGCCTCGCCCAGGGCGTTGTAGGTCTCGGTGTCCTCGGTGCGGGTGCGGAAGCCCATGCCGGTCATGGTGTCCGTGATCAGCTCGGGCTGCTGTTGGACGATCGCGCTGGTCAGGACGATCAGCTGCTGTCGGAACTCCTCCGGGATGATCTTGGTGAGGCCGAAGTCGACCATCGCGATCTTCGCCGGGCGGCCGGGCTCGCCCGGGATGACGAACAGGTTGCCGGGGTGCGGGTCGGCGTGGAACGCGCCGTACTTGAGGATCATCGTGTTGAAGAGGTCGATGAGCGTGGCGGCGACCTGCGCGGTGTCCACGCCCGCCGCCTGCAGCGCCTCCACGTCGCTGATCTTGATGCCGTCGATGAAGTCCATGGTCAGCACGCGCCGCGAGGAGCGCTCCCAGTAGATCTTCGGGATGACCACGTCATCGCGGTCGGCGAGCAGGCGGGCGACCTCCTCGGCGGCGTGGCCCTCGTGGAAGAAGTCCACCTCCTCCGGCGCGTTGCGGCGCATCTCCTGCGCGATCGGCCGGAAGTCGATCACCGTCTCCAGCCGCGCCCAGATGTTCGCCAGCCACTCGATGACGTCGAGGTCCCAGCGCACGGTGTCCTCGATGCCGGGGTACTGCACCTTCACCGCCACGCGCGTGCCGTCCAGCATCCGCGCGCGGTAGACCTGGGCGAGGGAGGCGGCCGCGATCGGCTCGGGGTCGAAGTCGGCGTAGGCCTGCTCCGGCGGCATCCCCAGCTCGCGCTCGATGATCGGGCGCATCTCCTTCCAGGGGCGGGGCGGCACCTGGTCGTGCACCAGCGAAAGCGTGCGCACGTACTCGTCCATCAGGATGTCGGCGCGGCTGCCCAGGAACTGGCAGGTCTTGATGATCAGGCCCTGCTGGCGCACGGCGCGGCGCACCACCGCCAGCGCGGCGGCGCGGTGGAACTGATGCGTGGCCTCCGCCATCGCCTCGTGGCCCCAGATCCAGCGCTTGATGCGGAGCCAGCGCCAGAGCAGCCAGAGGCGAATGATCGTCGCGGCGATCGGGACGGTGCGGCCGATGCGGCCGGTCGGGGGGCGGCGGGTGAGCGCCGGCAGGGGCGTCGAACGGGTCACGGGACCTCCAGTGACGGGCGCACCGCGTGGGCCGATTGTGCGATCCGTCACATTCCACGATACCATCGAGGTGCCGCCTCACCACGGCTGTGACCATGGTTGAAACCCGCATTTGTCGGACCTCGTGCGATCCATGCGCGCGGGTCCCGAGGCGCGCGGATGCGAGGCCGCGCGCGGGGGAGATACGCTGGGATGGTGAACGTTCCCCTCATCTTCAACCCGTTCGTGCCGTCCTACCGGCGCAACCCGTACCTGCAGCTGGACCGGCTGCGCGCGGCGGAGCCGGTGCACCGCAGCGACGCGCTGCAGGCGTGGATCCTCACGCGCTACGAGGATGTCCTCCGCGTGCTGCGTGACCACGAGACCTTCTCCAGCGACGCCCGCAACGCGGGCGGGCAGATCGCGGCGGCGGTCGCCGAGCAGCGGGACAACTCCCCGCTGGGCGACACGCGCAGCGTGCTGGCCTCCGACCCGCCGGAGCACACCTTCCTCCGCGGCATCGTGAACCGCGCCTTCACCCCGCGCTCCGTGGAGCAGCTCCGCCCGCGCATCGAGGAGATCGCCGCGAGCCTGATCGCGGAGCAGCCCGGGGCCGGCGAGTGGGACCTGATGACGGGGCTCGCCCAGCCGCTGCCGGTAATCGTGATCGCGGAACTCCTCGGCATCCCGCCGGAGGACCGCGTGCAGTTCAAGGCGTGGTCGGACCACATCGCGCTGACCACGGACGTCATGCAGAGCGCGGAGACGATCGCCGCGATCCGCACCGCGACCACCGAGCTCATCGCCTACTTCGAGGGCCACGTCGCCGACCGCCGCCGCCAGCCGCGCGAGGACCTGATCTCGGCGCTGGTGCAGGCGGAGAGCGAGGGACGCCGGCTGACGGGGCAGGAGGTGCTCGCCTTCGCGATCCTGCTGCTGGTGGCGGGGAACGAGACGACCACGAACCTCATCGGCCTCGGCATGCGTGCGCTCCTCGCGCACCCGGAGGCGCTCTCGACGCTGCGTTCCGCGCCGGAGCGCATCCCCGCGGCGATCGAGGAGATGCTGCGCTACGACAGCCCGGTGCAGGGGATCGTGCGCTTCGCCACGCGCGACGTGGAGATCGGCGGCCGCGCGATCGCGAAGGGCGAGGTGGTGATGGGCATGACCGGGGCGGCGAACCGCGACCCGGCCCAGTTCCCGGAGCCGGGCGTCTTCGACCTCGACCGGGGCGAGGCGCGCCACCTCGCGTTCGGGCAGGGCATCCACTACTGCGTCGGCGCCCCGCTGGCGCGCGTGGAGGCGGCGATCGTCTTCCGCGCGCTGCTGGAGCGGTGGCCGTCGATCGAGGCGGCCGGGGACGCGGAGATGGGCGGGACGTTCCTCATCCGCGGCCCGGTGCGGCTCCCGATCGCCGTCGGCGCCTGACGCCCGCGCCGGCTGCCCCCCGCCGCCTCGCGACCTAGACTCGCAGCACGTCCGTCCGCAGCCGAAGGAGCGCCCGCGCATGCCTTACGACCCCGAGAACGTCTTCGCGAAGATCATCCGCGGCGAAATCCCGAGCGCCCGCGTCCACGAGGACGAGGAGTTCGTGGCGATCCGCGACATCGCCCCGGCGGCGCCGACACACATCCTCGTCCTGCCGCGCCGGGAAGGCGTCTCCGCGCCGGCCGACCTGGAGGACGGTGACGCGGACTGGGTGGGGCGGATGGTGCTCCTCGGGACGCGCCTCGCGCGGGCGGAGGGGCTGGAGGCGGGCGGGTACCGCCTGCTCATGAACTGCGGCCCGGACGCCGGCCAGACGGTGCCCCACCTGCACCTTCACATCCTCGGCGGCCGGCGGCTGGGCGAGCTGGCGTGACCCTCTGGGGCGTGCACACCTCGCAAGAGCGGGGGAATCCCTGATAGGACTACCCATGCGGCATCCCTAGGGTGATCGCGAGGCGTACAGTGGGCAGTCTCAGAAACCAGTAGAGGGTGCATGGCTCAGGTCACCGTGAACACGCCGCCGCCGCACCGCACCGATCCCGACAGCCTCGTTGAAGCGCTGCTCTATTCGGTTTCCCACGACCTCCGTTCCCCGCTGCTCACGCTCTCGCTCGCCGGAGAGCTGATCGCCGAATCGCTCGGCGACCGGCTGCGCGAGGAGCCCTCGAGCAGCGGTGTGGTCGCGCTGGACGCGCTCCAGCACGGGACGCGCGACCTGGAGCGGATGCTGCAGGCCCTGACCACGGTCTCCCGCGCGCGCCGGCGTCCGCTGGAGCCGAGCCGCGCGCCGTTGCGCCTGCTGCTGGGCGGGCACCTGGTCATCTCCGACGCCGGCGACCTGGGCAGCCAGCTCGTCGGCGTCGACCCCATCGCCGTGCGCGAGATCATCGACGCCGTCTGCGGCGAAGACCCGACCGACATCGCCGTGTCGCTGGACGACAAGTACGCGCTGCTGCGGCTGCCGCTGGACCCCACGCTCGCCGAGGTGCGCGGGACGCCGCTGGTCGTCCTCGCGCAATCGCTCCAGCTGCACGCGGGCACGCTGGTGGAGACGCTGGCGGCGGCGGAGGTCGTGCTCCAGCGCTGCGGCGGGTACGTGGACATCGCGGAGGACGGCGTGCGGCTGTGGCTGCCGCTGGTGAACCCGCACGCACCGACCTCCCCGGAGGACGGGAGCTCCGTATGACCGGCAACCTCCCCACGGCGGTCCTCGTTGTCGATGACGACCCCGATCACGCGCAGATCGCCGCGCTGGTGCTCCATGCGCTCGCACCCGGCCTCGAGGTGCGCCTGTGCCGCGACGCCGCCGGTGCGGTGCTCGCCCTGGACGACGAGCCGCGCGGCGCGCTGGTGCTGATCGACCGCATGCTCGCGGGCGTGGAGTCGTTCGACACGGTGGTCCGCATGCACGCGCTGCGTCCGGACGTCACGATCGTGATGCTGTCCGCCGCGCTGTCCTCGATCGACCGCGCCTACGCGCTCGCCTGCGGTGCGCGCGATGCGCTGGAGAAGCCGGCGGGCCTCGCCGCGTGGCGCGACGCCTTCAGCGTGCTCCTCGGCCTGACCGAGGCGCCCGAGCGGCACGCGCCCCGCGCCGCGTAGCCGACCGGCGGGTCCCCGGAGCGCGCGCTGGTACCATGGCCGCACGGTGGGCCTGTAGCTCAGCGGCCTAGAGCAGTCGGCTCATAACCGATCGGTCCCAGGTTCGAATCCTGGCGGGCCTACCACTCCACCTCGTGCGTTCCGTGGAGGCGTCGTGCGCGACCGCGTCCGCCAGGCGATTGCCCGGCACATCCCGACCGAGATCCCGCTGGAGGGCCTGCGCGACTCCGCCGTGCTGCTGCTGCTGCACCACGAAGCGGACGAGGAGCGGCTGCTCTTCCAGGTGCGCTCGCGCTCCCTCGCGCTGCACAGCGGCGAGATCGGGTTCCCCGGCGGCACCCGCCACGCGCAGGACGGCACGCTGCTGGACACCGCGCTGCGCGAGGTGGAGGAGGAGATCGGCGTGCCCCGGGCAGAGGTCGAGGTGTTCGGGCAGCTGGACGACGCCCTGACGCACTCCTCCAGCTACCGCATCCGGCCGTTCGCCGGCGCGCTGGCGCACGGCCCGCGCGAGTTCGCGCTGGACGCCTCCGAGGTGCACGAGCTGCTGTCGATCCCCCTCGACTTCCTGCGCTCGCCGGAGGCGCGCGGGTGGTACCCGGTGGACCGGGGTGGGGTGATGGAGGCGACGCCCGCGTTCATCTACGGCGAGTACGTGATCTGGGGCGCCACGGCGCGTGTGTTGGAGCACTACCTCGCGCTGATCGAGGCACCCGCCGGGACGCCGTCCGGGCCGGGGGTGACCGCGTGACGCTGATCATCGTGCGGCACGCGCAGTCGGAGGCGAACGCCGCGGGCGTGTTCACCGGCAGCATGGACGTGGCGCTCACGGACCTGGGACAGCGGCAGGCGGAGGCGCTCGCGGAGCGGCTGGCGGAGCGGCCGATCGCCGCCGTCTACGCGAGCACGCTGCAGCGCGCGCAGGCGACGGCGCGGCCGACGGCGGAACGCTTCGGGCTGCCCGTGCACATCATCGAGACGCTGCGCGAGGCCGGCCTGGGCGAGGCGGAGGGGCTGGCGTGGCCGGAGGTGCGTCGCCGCTGGACGCTGGGACAGGGCGCCCGCTGGGCCGATGCGATCCCGGGGGCCGAGCGCGGCGACGACGTCCGCGCGCGCGTGGCCGGAGGCATCGACGAGTTGCTGGCGCGGCACCGCGATGACGTGGCGCTGTGCGTCAGCCACGCCGGCACGATCACACACGCCTTGCAGCATGTGCTGGGCCTGCCGCTGGAGCAGGGCGTGCGAGTGCCGCTGCAGCACGCGGCGCTGAACATCGTGGAGTGGACGGAGCGCGGGCCGGTGCTGGTGGCGCTGAACGACCGCTGCCACCTGGAGGCGCTCGACGCGGTCGTCGGCTAGCGTCCCGGCGTGGAGAAGGCCTCCGGCGAGCAGACGCGGATCTCGAGCTGGTCTGCGGTGGCCGCGGTCACGGCACAGGCGCCGCCGGTGACGGCGAGCAGTCGGTCCGCGAAGGGCACGTCATCCTCGTACTCCACCAGCAGGTGCAGCGTCCCCTTGTAGAAGCGGCGGACGCGCACCTCGGTCACGCCGCGCAGCGCGCGGACGATGCCCTGGAAGTCGTTCACCGCAGCGAACGAGTTGAACGGCCCGCCGAGGACGAGGATCGCGGCCGGCGCGGGTGTGGGCTCAGGCTCCGCCGGTGCGGTCGCGTCCGGCAGCGGCAGCCGCACGGCGGCAGCGCGGCGGGCGTCGGCCAGCATCGCGGCCACCTCGTCCTCCGGGCTGGCCGGGGGTGCGGGGGTGGACGGCTCGGCGGTCGTGGCGGCCTCGGCGGCGCGGAAGACGCGGAACCGCGTGCGGGTGGGGAGGAGGCCGTCCTCTTCCCCGGCGGCGCGCGGACGCCCGCGTGGGGTGAGGCGCGCGATCACGGTGGTGTCGGTGGACTCCGTGGTCACGACGAGGTCCGGCGTCGCCTCCACGGCAAGTGCGACGACCTCCGCGGTGGGCGCGACCACGGTGAAGGCGGCTTCGGCCAGCTCCGGCCGGACGAGTTCAACGTGGATCAGGCCCGGGGCCTGCTCGAGGCGCGCGGCGAACCGCAGCAGCTCCGCCTGCGAGGCGAACGGCCCGATGCGGAGCGAGAGCAGCGCCTGATCGTGGCGCTCGCAGATGCAGGGCCCACCGCCGACGCATCCGAGGCAGCAGAACAACTCGTCGCCGAGCGCGACCGGGTCGCCGTCGACGACGGCACCGCACTGCGCGCAGAGGATGAGCGATCCCGTGACCATGCACCCACGTTTGCACCCCAGCATGGGTGTGACGGGTATCCCGATCGTAGAGATCGAGTTAAGGTCTCCGGCCGGCTACACCGTCTCGAGGTGGGCGACCGTGACGCCCTCGCCCCCCTCGGCGCGCTCCGCCGTCTCGTACGAGGTGACCAGGGGGTGCCGGTCCAGCAACTCCCGCACGGCCCGCCGCATCGCGCCGGTGCCCTTGCCGTGGATCAGGAGCACGCGGGAGCGGCCGTTGCGGGCGGCGTGGTCCAGGAACTCCTCCACCTTCGGGAGCGCCTCGTCCAGCCGTTGCCCGCGCACCTCGATCGACATGCCGACGTCCGGGGGCGCCGAGACGAGGATGGAGGTGTCCCGCATCCGGGCGACCGGGGGCTGCTCCCCGGTGCGTTCCACCTGCTCCAACCGTGCGTTGGTGCGGATGGAGCCGAACTGCACGGAGAACACCCCCTGCTCGTCCGGCTCGCCCAGTACCTCGCCGGCGGTGGTCATGCCGCGCAGCCAAACGAGGCCACCCGGGCG
Source organism: Dehalococcoidia bacterium (assembly GCA_050249515.1). Taxonomy (GTDB): domain Bacteria; phylum Chloroflexota; class Dehalococcoidia; order UBA2979; family UBA2979; genus SHYQ01. The sequence continues at coordinate 9,166 of JBFWQJ010000049.1, forward strand.
CACCTCGTGCACCTTCGGGGGCCGGGCGAGGATGGGCGGCAACTCATCGAGCACCGGCGAGGGCTTCGGGGGCTCCTTGATGCGCTCGGCGGCGCGGGCGGCGCGCTCGTAGTCCACGCGGGCCTGCTCCAGGCGGGCGGCCTCCACGTCGCGCTTCGTGCGCTCCAGGAAGCGCTCCACGTCGCGGAGCTCGCGGCGGACGCGGGCGCGCGCCTCCTCGCGGATGTTCGTGGTCTCGGCCGCCAGGTCCGCGCTCCGGCGCTGCAGGTCGGCGCGCAGGCGCTCCGCCTCGGCGGCGTCCAGGGCGGCGCGGGCGGCGCGGTCCTCGGCCTCGCGCAGCTGGGCGCGCAGGTCCGTCAGCAGCGCCTCGAAGTCGCGCTCCTCCGTCGAGAGCGTCCCGCGTGCCGCCTCGATCACATCGGCGGGCATCCCGAGGTTGCTCGCGATCGCGAGCGCGTTCGAGGCGCCGGGGAGGCCGATGGAGAGGCGGTAGGTGGGGCGCAGCGTGTCCAGGTCGAACTCGACCGAGGCGTTCGTGACGCGGGGCGTGCGGTGCGCGTAGACCTTCAGCTCGCTGTGGTGGGTGGTCGCGATCAGCGACGCCCCCTGGTGGATCAGCCGGTCGACGATCGCGATGCCCAGCGCGGCGCCCTCGGTGGGGTCGGTGCCCGCGCCGACCTCGTCGAGGAGCACGAGCGAGCCCGCGCCCGCGCGCTCGATGATGTCGATGACCGCGGTCATGTGGCCGGAGAAGGTGGACAGCGACTGCTCGATCGACTGCTCGTCGCCGATGTCCGCGAAGATGCGCTCGTACACCGGCACCTGGGAGCCCGCGCGCGCGGGGACCGGCAGGCCGGCGAGCGCCATGAGACAGAGCAGCCCTGCCGTCTTGAGCGCGACGGTCTTGCCGCCGGTGTTCGGCCCCGTGATCAGCAGCGCGTCGAAGTCCCCGCCCACGCGGACCGTGATCGGCACCACGTGCCCGGCGAGCAGCGGGTGACGCGCGTCGTCCAGGCGCAACTCGCCCGGCGCCTCGACCAGCCAGCTCTGGCGCGGGCCGGTGGAGGCCAGATCGCGCGCGTCCAGCGCCGCCGCGAGCCGGGCCTTCGCCTGCGCGACGTCGAGGTGGGCGAGGCGTGTGGTCGCCTCGAGGATGTCGAACTCCGCCTCACCGGCGGCGGAAGAGAGCTCGCGGAGGATGCGCTCCACCTCGTGCCGCTCGCGCACCTGCAGCTCGCGCCACGCGTTGCCCAGTTCCACGACGGCGAGCGGCTCGATGTAGAGCGTGGCGCCGGAGGACGAGGTGTCGTGGACGACGCCGCGGACGGCGCCTCGGAAGTCGGCCTTCACGGGCAGCACGTAGCGGCCGTCACGCATCACCACGATCGTGTCCTGCAGCGCGTTGCGCAGGGTGCTGGAGCCGACGAGCGCCTGCATGCGCTGCTGGAGGCGGTCGTGTGCCGCGATCAGGTTGCGGCGGATCGAGGCGAGCTCCGGGCTGGCGCTGTCGCGCACGGCGCCCTGCTCATCGATCGCCTCGTCGATCAGCATGCGCAGCGGGCCGAGGTCGGGGATGGCGTTCGCGACGTTGGCGAGGAGTGGGGCCTCGTCCACCACGCGCACCAGCGCGCGGCGCGCCTGCATCGCGGCGCGGCAGAGCCCGCCGACATCCAGGAGCTCGAACGGGGTGAGCACGCCGCCGCGCGCCGCGGCCATCACCCGCTCGCGCACGTCGCGCGCGCCGTGCATGGGGATCGCGACCCCGAGGCGGTCGAGGGTGATCGCCTCGGCCGTCTCGCGCTGGCGGCGGACGACCGCCTCGATGTCGGTGACGGGGCGCAGCGCCAGCGCGGCCTCGCGGCCGGCGGACCACGCGGTGAGCGCGGCGAGCCGTTCGAGGATCACCGGGAACTCGAGCACCTCCAGCGTGCGGTCGTCCATGGCTATGTGCCCTCGGGACCGAGGGGGGCGGTGCCGCAGATCGTGGACAGCGTCGCCTCGACGTGGCGGTCCTCGGACGGGTCGACCGTGCGCGGGTCGAGGAGGACGCGGCCGTCCACGATGCGCGCGACGATCGGCGGGGTGGCGGCGCGGAGCGCGGCGGCGACCGCGGTCGCGTTCCCCGCGCCCGGGGGCGGGGTGAGCGCGCAGACGGTCGTCGGCAGCACCTCGCCCGGGAGCGAGCCGCCGCCGACGGTGGACTCCGCGTCCACCGTCACGCCGTACTCGCCGCAGGCGCGCGACCAGCGGCGCGCCCGCCGGCCGAGGAGATCCGGGTCGGCGGCGATCATCCGCCACACGGGGATCGCCTCGACGGCGTCGCCGCGCGAGTAGTGGTCGAGCGTGGCGGCGAGCGCCGCGATCGTCGTCTTGTCCGCGCGCACCGCGCGGGCCAGCGGGTGGCGACGCATTGCCTCGATCGCCGCGTGGCGGCCGAGCGCGATCCCGGCCTGCGGGCCGCCGAGGAGCTTGTCGCCGGAGGCGAGCACCACGTCGGCGCCGGCGCGGACGGAGTCCTGCACCATCGGCTCCGGGGCGAGCCCATAGTCCCGCGTGTCGAGGAGCGCGCCGCTGCCCAGGTCGTCGATCAGCAGCAGCCCGCGCTCACGGGCGAGCGCGGCCAGGGCGTCCAGCGGCGTCTCCTCCGTGAACCCGACCACACGGAAGTTGGAGGAGTGCACACGCAGGATCGCCGCCGTGCGGTCGGTGATCGCCTCGGCGTAGTCGCGGACGTAGGTGCGATTGGTCGTGCCGACCTCCACCAGGTGCGCGCCGGACTGGCGCATCACGTCCGGGATGCGGAAGCCGCCGCCGATCTCCACCAGCTGGCCGCGGGAGATGATCACCTCGCGGTCGCGGCAGAGCGCGGACAGCGCGAGGAGCAGGGCGGAGGCGTTGTTGTTCACCGCCAGCCCCGCCTCGGCGCCGCTGATCCGACATAACGTCGCGTCGAGGTGGCTCGTGCGGGAGCCGCGCTCGCCGGCGGCCACGTCGTACTCGAGGTTCGAGTAGCCGCTGGCGACCCGCTGGATCGCGTCGAGCGCGGAACGGGCGAGCGGCGCGCGGCCGAGGTTGGTGTGGATGATCACGCCGGTCGCGTTCACGACGCGGACGAGGCTGGGGCGGAAGGCCGAGGCGGCGCGGGCGAGCACGGCCTCCACGGCGGGCTCCGACGGCGCCGTGCCGGTGGCGGCAATCGTGTCGCGATATTCAGCGAGGACGGCCCGCGCGAGGCCGGCCACCGCCTCGTGCCCCTCGGCCCCGGCCAGCGCGGCGACGCGGGCGTCCGCCAGCAGCCGGTCGACCGAGGGCAGGTCGCGGTAGGGGGAGTCGGGCTGGGGCTCCGGGGCGGTCATGGGGGCTCCTCGGCGGCGCCGGGCGGCGTCGGTCCCCTCGATTGTAGGCGTGTCTCGCGGGAGGGATCGCATCGGCCGGTGGGGAAGCGCATCATGCGTTAATGGCAGTTCGTTGACCGTACCCCCGGGGTTCGTACGATCGGTGGGCGCCCAACCGTATTGTCCGTATTCAACCTCGAGGAGCTCTCGTGAACCTGCGTATTCCCGGCCCCACCACCGTCCCGCACGAGGTCGCCCAGGCCGGCGCCGCCGACATGATCAACCACCGCGGCCGCGAGTTCTTCGACATGATCGCGCGCACCACGGAGGGCGTGAAGAAGGTCTACATGACGCAGAACGACGTCATGACCCTCACGGCGTCCGGCACCGGCGCGATGGAGTCCGCGGTCGTCAACCTGATGGCCCCGGGCGACGAGGTGCTGGTCATCTCGATCGGTGAGTTCGGCGACCGCCTGATCAACCTCGTCAACACGTACGGGGGCAAGGGCACGGAGCTCAAGTTCGAGCAGGGCCTGGCGGCGGACATGAACCAGGTGGAGGCCGCGTTCAACGGCGACCCGAACATCCGCCTGGTGCTGGTGACGCACAACGAGACCTCCACCGGCGTGACGCAGCCGATCCTCCCCGACCTGTCGAAGCTGGTGCACTCCCGCGACGGCGCGGTGCTGATGGTGGACGCGATCTCCTCGCTCTCCTCGGTGCCGGTGCGGACGGACGAGTGGGACCTGGACGTGGTGCTGTCCGGCTCGCAGAAGGGCTGGATGACGGCGCCGGGCCTGGCCTTCGTCTCCTGCAACGAGCGTGCATGGGCCAAGATCGACGCGAACAAGTCGCAGCCCCGCTTCTACTTCGACCTGCGCCGCCACCAGAAGTCGGCGGAGTCCGGCCAGACGCCGTGGACGCCCGCGGTGTCGATCTGGTTCCAGCTGGACAAGTCGCTGGAGATGATGTTCGCCGAGGGCATGGACAACGTGTACGCGCGGCACCACCGCCTGGCGACCATGTGCCGCAACGGCGTCCGCGGCATGGGCCTTGAGCTCCTCGCGACCGAGGGCATCGAGTCCGACACGGTGACCGCGATCCGGCTGCCGGAGGGCGTGGACGGCCAGAAGCTCCTGAACATCGCGCAGGACCAGTTCAACACGGTGTTCGCCGGCGGCCAGGGCTCGCTGCGCGGCAAGATCATCCGCTTCGGCCACCTCGGCTGGGTGCATGACGAGGACATCGAGGCGGGGCTGGAGGCCCTGCGTGGCGCCCTGGGCGTCATCGGCTACAAGGCGTAGTCGGGCAACACAACGGAATCGGGCGGTGCGGATGCGCCGCCCGATTTGTTTCACCGGGCGACGGGCGGGACACCCGCCCCGCCCGGACAGACCTTCGGGCCGCTAGCAGCCCGCGCGAGCGGGGCGGGAGTACGGGCATGGCGAAGATCCTCGTTGCGGACAGCATCGCGAAGGAGGGCA
>JBFWQJ010000050.1:0-13952 GCA_050249515.1 Dehalococcoidia bacterium
GAGTCGCCGAGGCGCCGGCTGCCGGCGGGGGGATAGACTCATCCGCATGCTGTTTCAGACACCCTTCCATGACCGAATCCGGCTGGGCGAGATCACGTTGACGGTGCGTCGCTGGAAGCGGCCCCAGGCGCGGCTCGGCGGCATCTACCGCCTTCATTCGGGCGGAGCGATCGAGGTGACGGCGCTCGAGCGGATCGAAGCCGCTGAGGTGACGGCGGACGTGGCGCGGGCGGCCGGCTCGGACAGTCCGTCCGGCCTCCTGGAGCAGGTGGAACGCGCGAGCGCGGGGGAGGGTGACCTCTACCTCGTCCGCTTCCGGTACGTCGGCGACGTCGCCGACCCACGGACCGCCCTGGCTGCCGACGACAACCTCTCGGATGACGACGTCGCGGGTCTCGTTGCGCGCCTGCACCAGATGGACCGCGGCCACCCCTGGACGCACCAGGCCATCGGCCTCATCGCGGCGCACGAGGGGATGCGCGCCGCCGAGCTGGCGCAACGGATGGGGCGTGACACCGCGCGCTTCAAGACGGACGTACGGCGGCTGAAGGCCCTCGGACTGACCGACAGCCTCGAGGTCGGCTACCGGCTCACGCCACGCGGCCGGGCACTGCTCGGCCGCCTCGACGCGGTCAACCCCGGGTAGGCCGGTGGGTGACGGAGGCGCTATCGCAGTCCGACGGACGTCCGGAGGAGTGCATGGTGTGCTGGAGGCCACGACGGGAATCGAACCCGTGATGGAGGTTTTGCAGACCTCTGCCTTACCACTTGGCTACGTGGCCCCGGGGTTCGAGGGGGCCCCGTGCGCGGCCTCGCGGCGGGCGGGGCATGGGGTGTCTCGACTGGGGAGGGACGAGGAGATGAATGGAGCGGAAGACGAGGCTCGAACTCGCGACCCCCTCCTTGGCAAGGAGGTGCTCTACCACTGAGCTACTTCCGCCCGATGTCTCCTCTCACCGAAGAGAGAAGATGGTGCCCAGAATGAGATTTGAACTCATACGCCCGTAAGGGCACTGCCCCCTCAAGACAGCGTGTCTGCCGATTTCACCATCTGGGCGCCGGCTTCAAACCTGGCTGGCAGGAGTGGAGGGTCTCGAACCCCCGACCTACGGTTTTGGAGACCGCCGCTCTGCCAACTGAGCTACACTCCTGCGGCCTGCCACAGAGTCTAGCAACCAATCGGCAGATACGGGAACCCCCCGCCGGTGCCGTTTCCTAGACTAGCGCGAGCGTGCCACAACGCGGAAGACCCCCCGCGGCAGGAAGCGGATGATCGGCGCCACCAGCCGCAGCACGCGCGGACTCCAGATCACGCGCTTCCCGGCGTCCAGTCCCCGCAGCACGTCCGAGGCGACCCGCTCCGGCGAGGTGGCGAACGGGGCGGAGCGCCGCCCGGCGGTCATCCTGGTCCGCACCCAGCCGGGCCGCACGGAGACCACGCGCACCCCGCTGCCGCGCAGCGCCTCCGCCAGCCCGTCCGTGAAGGCGTCCAGGCCGGCCTTCGCGGCGCCGTACGGCAGGATCGAGGGACGGGAGCGCTGCCCGGCGAGCGAGGACAGGACGACGAGCGTGCCGTGACCCTGCGCGGCCAGTTGCTGCGCGGCGGCGAGGCCGCCGGCGACGGCGCCCGCGAAGTTCACGGCCGCGATGTGTCCTGCCGTTGCCGGCGTCTCCTCGAGCACGGACACCTCGTCGATCCGTCCGAAGGCGATCAGCACGAGGTCCACGCCCGCGGCATCGCCGGAGATCGCCCGCGCCCGCTCGAACGCCGCCGCGACGGCCGCCTCGTGCGTGTCCACGTCCTCCGCGTCGAACGGCGTCGTCTCCACCGTGGCGCCGGCCGCGCGCAGCGGGGCGGCGGCCGCCTCCAGGCGCTCCGGGTGCCGCCCGGCGAGCACGATGGCGCGCGCACCGCGCCCGACGAGCCCGCGCGCGATCGCGACGCCGATGTCGGAGGCGCCGCCGAGGATCACGACGGTGCGCGGCGTGCCGGGCGCGGCCGGGCTCATCGCGCGGTCCGGGAACGCAGCGCCGGCAGGAGCGTGGTCGGTGCGGGCATCCTCGAGTCCTTCCGCGTCCGGCGCGTGACGGCGCCCACAGCGTAGCGGGGAACGCGGGGAGCGGCGCGCGGGCCGGGGGCGCGGTACGCTGCCGCGAGGTGGGCGCGCCCCGCGTGCGCCGCCCCTTCGATGCGCCGGGAGTGCCGATGTCGTCTCAGAACGTGTGGGTCGCCGTCTGGCGTTCCATGCGCCCCGGCCAGTGGCAGAAGAACCTCATCGCCTACGCGCCGCTGCTGTTCTCCGCGGGCACCGCCTGGGATCCCGGCGACAGCACCGAGGTAGTGCGGCTGCTCGCGCTCTCTTCGCTCGCGTTCGCGCTCCTGTGCCTCGTCGCCTCCGGCGGCTATCTGCTGAACGACGCGCGCGACGCGGAGGCGGACCGGGCGCACCCCGTGAAGCGCCACCGCCCCGTGGCGGCGGGGCTCCTGCCGGTCGACGGCGCGGTCGCGGCGGGCTGCGGGCTGATCTTCGGCGCGCTCGCCGCGGCGACGTTCGTCAGCACGCCGCTGTTCGCCGCGCTGGGCGCGTACGCCGCCGTCACGCTGGCGTACTCGCTGCTGCTGCGGCGCGTCGCCGGTCTCGATGTGGTTGCGATCGCGGCGGGCTTCGTCCTGCGCACGGTCGCCGGCGCGGAGGCGATTGAGGTGCGCGTGTCGTGGTGGCTGCTCGCGTGCACGGCCCTGGGCGCGGCCTACGTGGTGCTGGTGAAGCGGGCTCAGGAGCAGGCGCTGCTGCGGGACACCGCGCGCGAGCACCGGCCCGCGCTGGCGACGTACGGCGCGGGGCGCGCGCGGCGTGCCTCGTGGGCCGTCGCCGTCGCCACGGTCACGGCGTACGCCGGCTACGCGTGGACGGCCGAGCACCTGCCGGACAACCACGCGATGTTCCTGACCGTGCCGCTGGTGGCGTTCGGCCTCGTGCGTTACGGGGTGGTGGCCATGCGCTCGCCCGAGCGCAACGCGGACGAACTGATGGTGCGCGACCGGTGGCTGCTGCTCACCGTGATCGCGTTCGCCGTGACCGCGTTCGCGGTGCTGGCGATCTCTTCCGAGATCTAGTCGTTCGAGCCGCGCTGCTGCTCGCGCAGGAAGCGCTCGAGGTCGTCGAGCAGCTCGTCGGGAGAGGGCAGTTCCGCAGGAGAGCCGGCGTCCGCCGCGGGGGCCGCGCCGGGCCGCTCGGTGTCGTACTGCTCCTCCAACTGCCGGACGTAGGCGCCCGCGTCGCTGGACTCCTCCAGCACCTCGCGCACCTGGTCCTCGAAGATCGCGCTCTGCTCCTCCAGCCCGGTGCGGGACGTGGAGGTGCCGAAGGCGTGGTCGATGCGGTCGACGAGCGAGACGGCGGCGTTCGGGTTCGGCCCCACGGTCAGGTAGTGCGGCGTCAGCGCCCACAGGCTGGCGTTCTTCCAGCCCAGCGCGCGCAGGTGAAGGTTGAGCACACCCACGATGCCGGTCGGTCCCTGGTACCGGGAGGCGGGCGCCTTCAGGCCGAAGGTGCGCTCGAACTCCGGGTGGGAGGCGGACAGCGTGATCGGCAGCGGGCGCGTGTGCGGCACGGCGGCGGGCTGCGCCGCGAGCGTGATCGAGGTCGTGCAGTCCACGGCGCGCAGCACCTCCTCGAACGCCGCGAGGAACGTCTTCCAGCGCAGGTGCGGCTCGATGCCGGTGAACAGCACGAAGTCGCGGTCCACGCCGGGCGGGCTGGCAACGAAGAACGCGTTCTCGGGCCACGTCATCACGCGCTCGCCGTCCTCCAGGTGGACGCGCGGCCGCTGCACCGTGAAGTCGTAGAAGCGCTCCGGGTCGATGGTGGCCAGGGGCTGCGCGCCCCACTGCTCCGCCAGGTACTTCACTGCCGCCACCGCGCCGCCGTGGGCGTCCGTGAAGCCCGTGAACGCGGCCAGGAGCACCGGGTCCCGCAGCGCCTTGAAGTCGCCGGCGGGGTGGATCGCCTCGTGCATGGCTGGCTCCTCTGATCCTCGCGCGGAGGTGCTCGCGGGCGGGGTCTTCACGGACAGGGTAGCGCGCCCGGATCACCGCATGGGGCGGCCACGGCACGGCCGCGCGCGGAGTGTAGCGATGGGCGCGTCCGGCGACACCTCGCGACGTGGGCGACCGGGAGTTCACGGGACGCTGACGGGAGCGTCTCGAACATGAAGAGCGGCTGATGGTTCCCCACCGATGCGGTCATTGCGTATGTCGCGGGCTGGCGCCGCGGGGAACATGGTTCTCAGACGAGCGAGCGAGGCGCTCGAGAAAGCCGGACAGGATGCGGCCGACGCCACGGGCAGCACAGGCACACGGGCCGGGTGGGTGCCGCCTTGAAGCGCTCCTGTGCCTGCTCGCGCCGGGCGACGAGGACGCCCTGCGCGCGGCGGTCGAGGAGGTCGCGCGCTGGGATGGCGTCCGCGGCGCGACGCTGGAACTGGATGCGGAGCGTTCCGGAGCGGAGCGCCTGCTGGTGACGGCGGGCACGCCGCTGGCACCGCGTCTGCGTCGCGTCAGCCTCGATCTCATCGATCGCGCCGCGGTCATCGGGCGACTGGGCCTCGCCTTCCGGGACGGCGAGGCGGCGGCGACGCTCGCGGCGGACTGCGAGGTGGCCGCAACGATGCTCGCCGCGGCGGGAGGGCGATGGCGGACTGAGGGCGCGCTGCTGGAGGCGCAGTCCTACCAGGTGGCCGGACAGATCGCGGCGGGGCTCGTGCACGAGTTCAACAACGCACTCACCGGGATCGCCGGCAACGCCGCGATGGCCCACGCCCTCGCCGGGCCCGGCGACCGCATCGCCGTCCCGATCCAGCGCATCGAGGACGCGACGGGCGCGGCCTCCTCGATCGCGCGGGCGCTGCTCAGCTTCGTCCGGGGTTCGCTCCAGCGCACGGCGGTGTCGATGAACGAGTTGGCCCGTGACACCCAGCGCGTGCTCGCGCACGCCGTCCGGGACGGCGTCGTCGTGGACCTCGACCTGGCGGCGTCGCTGCCGTGGGTGGAGGGGGAGCAGGCGCTGCTACAGCAGGCGCTGGTGAACCTGGTGCTCAACGCGGAGCAGGCGATCGAGGGCGACGGCCGCGTCACGATCCGCACGCGAGCGACGGCGCGCGTCCCGGAGGATGTGCAGGGCTGCCCGGCCGCCGCCGATGCGTACGTGGCGCTGTCCGTGCAGGACACGGGGCCGGGCATCGGCGTCGAGGCGCTGGGCCGCGTGTTCGAGCCGTTCTTCACGACGAAGGGGAGCGCCGGTACGGGCCTGGGGCTGGCGTCCGTGGTGCAGGTGGCACGGCGGCACGGCGGCGCGGTCGGGCTGGAGAGCCGCCCGGGCGAGGGGGCGACGTTCACCCTCTACCTCCCGGCGCAGCCCGTGGAGAGCGCGACCGACTCCTGCCCGCCGGCCGTCGTCGCTGTGGAGCAGACATAAGAAAGCCCCCGTGACGGGGGCTGTGGAGTTCAGAATGGCTGGGGATCAGGGATTCGAACCCCGACTAACGCATCCAGAGTGCGTCGTCCTACCATTAGACGAATCCCCAGCGGTCTACCCAGTATAGCCAGCGATCGCGCGCTCCGTCGAGTCTGCGGGCGTCGCGGGCGCGGCTACATCGAGGCGCGGATCGCCGCCTCGGCGGCGCGGACGCGGTCCACGCAGGGGCCCACGCCCACGATCTCCATCGACTCGAAGAGCGGCGGCGTCACCGTCTTGCCGGTCACGGCGAGCCGTACGAGCGTGAACAGGTCACCCGCCTTCGCGCCCACGCGCTCCGCCGTCGCACGGAGCGTCGCCTCCAGCGTCGCCGCGTCCCACGCCGCGACGCCGTCGAGGTCCGCCGCCACGGCAGCGAGCGCGTCCGCGGTCGCCTGCGGCTGGTCCTTCCACTTCTTCGCCAGGAACTGCTCGACGGGCGGGGCGGGGACCTCGCTCATGTAGAAGAAGTCGACCAGCGGGGCCACGTCCGTCAGCCGCTCCACGCGCTCCTTGATCAGCGGCGTGAACTCCTCCACCAGCGCGCGGTCGAGGGGGCGCGGGACGTCCGGCGGCAGGTCCACCTCCAGCCGCCGCGCGATCTGCTCGGCGAGCTCGCGCTCCGGCATCTGGCGCAGGTAGACGCCGTTCATCCAGTTCAGCTTCTCCAGGTCGAAGGTGGCGGGCGACAGCGAGATGTCGCCGATGTCGAACACCTCGATCAGCCGCTCGCGGCTCATGACCGTCTCGTCGCCGTGGCCCCAGCCGGTGATGCAGAGGAAGTTGAGCAGCGCGTCCGGGAGGTAGCCGTCCTCGGCGTACTCGAGCACGGACTTCGCTCCGTGGCGCTTCGAGAGCTTGCCCCCGCCGGGCGCGAGGATGATCGGGTTGTGGATGTACTTCGGGCGCGCGTAGCCCAGCGCGTCGAACAGCAGCGCGTGACGCGGCGCGCTCGGCAGCCACTCGTCGCCGCGCGTGACGTGCGTGATCTCCATCGCGGTGTCGTCCACCACGTGGGCCAGGTGGTACGTGGGGAACTTGTCGGACTTCAGGATCACGAAGTCGTCCAGCGTGCGGTTCTCCACGGTGACGGGGCCGCGCAGCAGGTCCTCGACCGTGGTGCTGCCCTCGCGCGGGACGGCGAATCGCACGACGAAGTGCTCGTCCAGGCCGCGCGCCTCCGCGATCTCGCGCGGGATGTCGCGGCACTTGCCCTCGTAGCCGGGCGGGCGCTTCTCTTCCTGCTGGCGCTTCCGCATCGCGTCCAGCTCCTCCGGCGTGCAGAAGCAGCGGTAGGCGTTCCCATCCGCCAGCAGCCGCTCCACGGCGGCGTGGTACAGCGGCAGGCGCTCGGACTGGCGGTAGGGCGCGAACGGGCCACCGATGTCCGGGCCCTCGTCCCAGGTCAGCCCGAGCCATTCCAGCGAGCCGAGGATGCGGTCCAGCGAGCCGGGCACCTCGCGCGTCTGGTCGGTGTCCTCCAGCCGCACGATGAACTGGCCGCCCGTGTGGCGGGCGTAGAGCCACGTCCAGATCGCGGTGCGGATGTTCCCGATGTGCGGGTCGCCGGTGGGGCTGGGGGCATAGCGGACGCGGGCGGGAGTGGTCATTCGAGCGTTCCGATCTCGGACGGGGTGACGTGGTGGCGGGCGCGCAGCGCGTGGATCGCGTCGCGCAGGTCGCGAGGCACCGGCGCGACGAACTCGCGCCACGCGCCGTTGCTGGCGAGCGTGACGCCGAGACGCCATGCGTGCAACGCCTGCCGATCGATGTCCTCGGCGTCGTGCCCGTAGAGGCGGTCAGCGAGCACCGGGTGGCCGATCGCCGCCATGTGCACGCGGATCTGGTGCGTGCGCCCGGTGTAGATGCGGACCACGGCCAGCGCGGCCTCGTCTCCGTACTGCTCCAGCACGCGGTACTCGGAGCGCGCGGACTGGCCGCGCTCCACGACCGCGCGCCGACGGGGGTCGGCCGGGTCGGGGCCGAGCGGCGCGTCGATGATCCCCTCGCGCGGGTCGGGGCGTCCCTCCACGATCGCGAGGTAGTGCTTGGACGTCTCGCGCTGCCGCCACTGCTCCTTGAGCGCGTACTGCGACGCCTCCGACTTCGCGAAGACGATCACGCCGGAGGTGTCGCGGTCCAGCCGGTGCACCACGCCGCCGCGGTCGCCGTCGTTGATCTCGCGCACCTCTGGGTAGCGGGCGCGGACGGCGTTGATCAGCGTCACCTCGTGCACGCCCTCGCGCGGGTGGACGATCACGCCGGGCTGCTTGTCCAGCACCAGCGTCTCTTCGTCCTCGTAGAGGATCGAGAGCGGCACCTCCTCCGCGGCGAGGTCGAGGTCACGGAGCAGCGGCTGGTCGACGACGATGTGCGTGCCCGGCGACACGGTGGTGCTCGCGCGTGCCGCCACCACGCCCTCCACGGTGACGCGGCCGTCTTCGATCAGCCGGCGCACCTGCGAGCGGGACAGCGCGGGCATGGCCGCCGTCACCACGCGGTCCAGGCGGTCCTCCATGTCGGCGACGATGGCGACCTCCGGGCTCATGAGCGCGCCTCGGACGCGTCGGGGGCGGGGTCGGCGTGCTCGGGCGCGAGCCAGGTGAGGAGGATGATCGCGCCCACGCCGCACACGATCGCGGAGTCGGCGATGTTGAACGCGGGGTAGTGCGTCGGGTCGATGAAGTCGGTGACGGCGCCCAGCCGGACGCGGTCCACGAGGTTGCCGACCGCGCCGCCGAGGATCGCGCTGAGCGCCAGCGTGTACCAGCGCGTGATCCACGCCTGCGTGAGCAGCACGAATGTCAGGCCGGCGACCAGCAGCAGGGCGATCACCATCAGCGCGCCGCCCATCCCCTGCAGGATGCCGAACGCCGCCCCGGTGTTCTCGACGTGCGTGAAGCGGATCAGCTCCCACCCGGGGGGCCACGTCTCGCCGTACTCCAGGCGCGCCCGCACGAGCGCCTTCGACCACTGGTCGGCGGCGAGCACAACGGCGGCGACCGACAGGAAGCCGGCGATCCGCCGGAGCAGGCGTCGCGCGCGCGTGTCTGCGGAGGCGGGCGATCCGGCCGGTCCGGCCGAGGGGCGTGAGGTCATGGTCGATCCATCGTAAACACCTCGCGCCGGATGATCCGCTCCCGCTTCGCCCGGGAGAGGCGGGGGCACCCGGTGCTACACTCGACCTTCCACCCGCGACTCGTGAGGAGGCGCTCCGATGGCCCTGTTCGGCGGCGGTTCGCAGACACGTGAGATGCGCGAGGACGGGCGGCCGCGCCTGCCCCCGGGACAGCGCCTCACGGACGGCTGGCCGGTCCTCCACTACGGCTCCATCCCGAAGATCGACCTCGCGACGTGGGAGTTGAAGATCTTCGGCCTCGTGGAGGAGGAGCGGACGCTCTCCTGGGACGACTTCATGGCGATGCCACAGGAGCACAGCCGCTCCGACATGCACTGCGTGACCACGTGGAGTCGCTACGACAACGACTGGGTGGGCGTCCCCTTCGCCGACCTGCAGGCGCTGGTGCGGGTCAAGCCCGAGGCGAAGTACGTGATCTTCCACTCGTACGGCGGCTACACGACCAACGTGCCGCTGGCGGAGCTGCAGGACCGCGAGAACATGCTGGTCCACACGCACAACGGCCAGCCGCTGACCCCGGAGCACGGGTGGCCGCTGCGCGGGCTGGTGCCGCAGCTCTACCTCTGGAAGAGCGCGAAGTGGATTCGCGGGATCGAGTTCGTGGCGCAGGACCGGCCGGGCTTCTGGGAGATGTACGGCTACCACATGCACGGCGACCCGTGGACCGAGGAGCGGTACGGCTAGCGAGCCGGCGGCTCCCGCTGACGGGCGACGGCGCTAGTCGATCTCCGCGGCCGTCGCGACCGAGGCCCACGGGCGCGCGGGGATCGCGGTGATCGCCGCCTCCGTGGTCGGGTACACGCCGTCTTCGCCCAGCATCCGGTAGATGCCGAAGCGGCGCAGCGCCGGCTCGACGCCGGGCTGCACGTCCGTCAGCACCAGGCGCCCGCCGGCGTGACGCCGGTGCTCGATGATCCCCTGCAGCGTGATCAGCCCCGACGAGTCGATGTGATGCACGTCCCGCATGCGCAGCAGCAGTGGGCGTTCGTCGTGCCCTGACAGCATGGACTCGAACGTGGCGGCGCTGTGGAACGAGATCGCGCCCTGCGCGTGGAAGAACAGCAGGTCGGGGCGTGAGCGGATGAGGTCGCGCAGCGACTCCGGGATGTCCTGCGTCCTCGTGCGCTCGTCGGCGAGCAGCTCGTTCGCGACCGGGACGCTGATCAGCCGCCGCAGCAGCAGCACCGTGGACGCGATGATGCCGAGCGCGATCGCGAACGTCAGGTCGAGGACGACCGTCACCACCAGCGTCCCCACCAGCACCACCAGGTCCTCGCGCGGGGCGGAGCGCAGCAGCCTCGACAGTTCCGGGACGTCGGCGATGCCGTAGGCGACGACGATGAGGATCGCGGCGAGCGCGGCGAGCGGGATGTCGCCGGCGATCCGCGCGAACACCAGCGTCAGCACCAGCACGGTGACCGCGTGCACCAGCCCCGAGAGCCTGGAGGTCGCCCCGTTGCGGATGCCGGCCGCGGTCCGCGCGATCGCCGCCGTCGCGGGGATGCCGTGGAATATCGGCGAGACGAGGTTCGCGATCCCCTGGCCGATCAGCTCGCGGTCGGAGTCGTGGCGGACCGGAAGCCCCGACATGCCGTCCGCGACGACCGCGGCGAGCAGCGCCTCCACGGCGCCGAGGACGGCGATCGCGGCGGCGGTGGGGAGCAGCTCAAGCGCGAGCGCGGGGTCGAGCCAGCCGACGGTCGGCAGCGGGAGCGCGGTGGGGAGTGCGCCGTACTTCGTCGACACCGTGGCGACCTCGAGGTTGAGGAGCTGCGCGGCGGCGGTCGCGGCGACGACGACGAGCAGCGCGCCGGGGATGCGGCGCGGTCGCGACTGCCACAGGAAGAGGAACGCGATCGCCGCGACGCCGATCACCGCCGACGCCGGCTCGATGCTGCCGAGGTGGCGGACGGTGTCCGCGAGCTTCTCGTGGAAGTACTCGAGCCGGGGGTCCGTCCCGCGCAGCCCGAGCAACGCGTTCACCTGCCCGAACGCGATCGACACCGCGATGCCCCCGGTGAACCCGACCACCACCAGGCCCGGCATGAACCGGACCAGGCGTCCGAAGCGCAGGACGCCCATCGCCACCAGCATCAGGCCGGCGAGGAAGCCGACCAGCGGCAGCGCCTCGACGCCGTGGCGCACGGTGACGTGCAGCAGCAGCGGGACCAGTGCGGCGGTGGGGCCGGTGATGTTGAAGCGCGACCCGCCGAAGAGGCTGGCGGCAAAGCCGGCGAACGCCGCGGTGTAGAGTCCCGCGACGGGGCTGACGCCGACGGCGACGGCCAGGGCGATCGCCAGCGGGAAGGCGATCACGCCGACGAGCACGCCGGCCACCACGTTGCTCGCCAACTCACGGCGCGACATCGACAGGTCGAGGCGGGGACGTCCGAGCGCCTGCATCGGCGGCTTCGTTCTGCCGTCGGCGGACGGCGAAGGAACGCTGGAGGCTCAAGCGAGCCCACTCTGTGCGTACGGAATAACACCTCAGCCGGTACGGGCAATGCCGGCGCGATGGTGGCGGACGCGAAATGATGGCGGACACGAAGCAGCCCGGCCGCGAGGCCGGGCTGCTCGATCTCTCGGCGAGACGTCGAGGCTAGATGAAGACGGAGGTGCTCTTCGGGCGGACGACGCCGGCGCGGATCGCCTCGGCGGCGACCGCCTGCGCGACGCGCGTGGCGACGCCCTCATTGAACGGCGACGGGAGGATGTAGTCCTCCGTGAGCTGGTCGTCCGGGATCGACTCCGCGATCGCGCGGGCGGCGACGATCTTCATCTCCTCGGTGATCGAGGTGGCGCCGGCGTCCAGCGCGCCGCGGAAGAGGCCGGGGAAGCAGAGGACGTTGTTGATCTGGTTCGGGAAGTCGGAGCGGCCCGTGGCAATCACGCGGGCGAGGCCCTGGATCTCCGCCGGCATGATCTCCGGGACCGGGTTCGCGAGCGCGAACACGATCGCGTCCTTGCCCATCTTCTCGACCCACTCACGCTTCACGAGGTTCGGGCCGGAGAGGCCGAGGAACATGTCCGCGCCCTCCATGGCCTCCTCTAGCGTGCCATCGAAGCCCTCCGGGTTGGTGTGCTCGGCGAACCAGTCCTTCGCCTCGTTCATGTGTTCCTTGCGGCCCTTGTAGACCGCGCCCTGGCGGTCGAAGCCGATCACGTTCTTCACGCCGTAATTCATGATGATGCGCGAGCAGGCGACGCCGGAGGCGCCGACGCCCAGCACGCACACCTTCAGGTTCTCCGGGCGCTTGCCGATCAGCTTGAGGCTGTTGATCAGGCCGGCCAGCACCACCACGGCCGTGCCGTGCTGGTCGTCGTGGAAGACGGGGATGTCCAGCTCCGCGCGGAGCCGGTCCTCGATCTCGAAGCAGCGCGGCGCGGAGATGTCCTCCAGCAGGATGCCGCCGAAGCCCGGCGAGATCGCCTTGGTGATCTTGATGATCTCCTCGGTGTCCTTCGTGTCCAGGCAGATCGGCCAGGCGTCCACGTTGCCGAAGGACTTGAAGAGCATCGACTTGCCCTCCATGACCGGCATCGCCGCCTCCGGGCCGATGTCGCCGAGGCCCAAGACCGCGGTGCCGTCCGTGACGATGGCGACGGTGTTCGGCTTGATGGTCAGCGACCACACCGCCTCGGGGTTGTCGTGGATCGCCATGGAGACGCGGCCGACGCCCGGGGTGTAGACGTGGGCGAGCTCCGCGTTGGTGCGGATGTTCACCTTGTTCTGCACCTGGATCTTGCCGCGGCGGTGCAGCTGGAACGTCCGGTCGGAGGCAAGCTCCACGACCACGAAGGGGATCGCGCCGACGGCCGCGACCATCTCCCGCGCCTGCTCCTCCGTCTCGCAGACGAGGATGAAGTCGCGCACCATCACGTCCGAGCTCACCTCGGCGATGTCGATGTCGAGGATGCTCCCGCCGTGCTCGCCGATCGTCGTGGCGATGCGGCCGAGCATGCCGCGCTCGTTCGGGAGGCGCAGGCGGAGCAGCAGCTGGTAGCCCGCCGGGTTCAGGCGGTCGGCGTGCGGCGTTTCCAGGTCGAGACCGGTCGAAGTCATATCATCCCCTTGATATGGGCGTGGAATGTTCAGCACTATACCCCTCGTGCCCGCAGGGAACAGTCACCCCGCCGGGCAGGCCGCCCGAGGCCGCCCGCGCCGTTTCCACAGGTTCGCCGCCGGTTGCGATGCTCGCGGCGTCCCGCGTCTGGTAGACTCCGCCTCCCAGCCGGGGGAGCCCAGGTTATCCACAGGGTTCGAGCCGGCCCGCCCGATCGGCCGGAGACGCTCGGACCCCTCTCCAGGCGGTGCCCGATGCCACTACTTCGATTCTCCCGCTCGCGACGACGCAGCCTGCCCGGCGTGCCCGCCGCAATCGCCTCAATGGCCCCGAAGATGACCGCGATCGACGCCCGGCAGCTGGAACGCGCGGTGGAGCGCGCCCGCAGCCGCATCGAGTCGATCGCCGAGACGGTCTCGAACGAGACAGTGGGCGAGATCCTCGAGGACCTCCGCCACGAGGCTGCCCCGATCGCCGCGCGCGCCGTGCCGATCCTGGAGCGCGCCGCGGAGCGCGCGACCGGACGGCGTCGCAAGAGCCGCAAGCCGAAGATCGCCCTGATCGCCGCCGGTGTCGTCGCCGTCGCCGGGCTGGTCGCGTACATCCTCTGGCAGCGCCGCGACGAGGAGCCCGCGTACCTGACCCAGACCCCGGACCGCCCCGACCTGACGCCGGCGCAGACGCCGCCGTCCGCGCCCGAGGCGCCCTCGTCCGGGCCGAGCGCGCCGGAGCCGCTGAGCGACATGGGGGGCTCGTCGCCGGACATCGCCCCGGTGATGCCGCCGGACCCGCCGGCGCCGGCGACCCCGGCCCGCGAGTACAGCGGCGCCCCGCACGCGATCTTCGGCCTGGGCGACCGCGACGAGTTCGACGAGCGCCGCGCGGAGGGCAACCGGCTGGAGGGCAACGGGCTCCCCGTGACGCCGCGCGCGAACTTCGCGCCGGCCCCCGTGCAACTGCCGTCCTCGCCGCGCCGGTCGTGGCTGCCGCGGTGAGCGTCCGGTGAATGCGCGGTGAGGCCTGCGACGGTGGAGCGCGGTCGATGACCGCGCGCGGGTGCGCTGGTATCCTCGACGTGCCGGCGCCCCCATCGTCTAGCGGTCAGGACGGGACCCTTTCAAGGTCCAGACAGGGGTTCGACTCCCCTTGGGGGCACCAGCCCTCCCGCCGCGCCGGCTGCCACGCATGACCACCACGCAGCGCCTCCAGTTCCACGCCCCCGGCGGGGTGCGC
>JBFWQJ010000051.1:0-13928 GCA_050249515.1 Dehalococcoidia bacterium
GCGGAGGCGGCCCGGCTCCCACCGCGCCAGCAGCACCACGTCCGCGTCGGCGGCGTGCGCCTGCGTCACCTCCACGGTGGAGGCGCCCAGCGTCAGACGCCACCCGCCGGCCGCGGTCGCGATCAGTGACACCTCGATGCCGCCGGCGTCGCCGTCGAACACCCCGTGCTCCGCGCCGTCGCCGCCGCCCCCCGCGGGGCGCACCCACGCCGCGAGCGTCCCCCGCCCCAGGTCGAACGGGACGGCCGCGGCGAGCAGCCGCGTCGCGTCGCGCGTGCTGGCGCTGCCGTGCGCCGTCCCGCTCCACGCGTAGCCGTCCCCCAGCGAGCCGTCGCAGTAGGACGAGGGCGTCGCGGCCGCCTCCAGCTGGAACGCGTCCGCCGCGAACACGATCGCCTGCGTCTGCCCCGCCCCGAACAGCGCGAGCGCGGCGTACGCGGTGGACACGGGCGCGGTCCCGCTGACCGTCCACGTCTGCTCGCCCCCGGCGCCCGCGAGGGTGCCCGTGCTGGACGCGAGGAACGCTCCGGCCCCGTCGTACCAGACGATGTCGAGGCGCAGCGACCCGGCGCCGCTCACGAGCGATGTCCGGACCTGCGCGGTGTATGGCTGCCCCGCGACCACGGGCATCCCGCCGGTGCCGCCCGCCGTCTGGATCCCCTGGCTGACGTTCAGGCCGTCGCAGGCGACCTCCACGGCCCACGCACCGGAGGCGCTCCAACTGGAGACGCGGGTCAGCGCGGTGCCCGTGTTCGTGGTGTCCCACTGCGTCGGCGTGGTCAGGCCGGTCTCGAACGAGGGGTTCACGACGAGGTTGGTCGTGGCGTCCTCGACCCGCCGTCCCGCGCCCGTCGCGCACGAGGCGACCGGCGCGGCCCCCGATAGGGTCACCGACGCCGCGCCGATGGCGGTGAGCCCGCCGCCCGTCGCGGGCGTCCACAGCCAGCGCATCCCCGCCCGTCGCCGCCCCGGCACCAGCGGCACCACCGTCGTCTGCATCCGCGCACCTCCGTCATGCGTACCTCGCACGGGTGTACGCAGGGGAGGCGGGACGGCCTAGGCGGATCTGGCAGGGCGGCGCGGCGCGTGGTGTAACAGTTTGTTTCGAACGCGCGTATCGGCTGTCGATATCGTCATGCAGATGATACAGTTTCCGCCGATGCGGCCATGCGCAGATCAGGTCCCCGAGCAGGGGAGGCAGGCTACTTGACGATCCCGGATCGGCTGCAGGGACGGCTCACCGGATATGTCGAGGCCGTCGCGGCCCTCGATCTGGACGCGAGCGCCGTGGTGCTCGACCTGCTGGAGCAGGTGCGCGCCTCCGGGAGCACCCTCTACGTCTGCGGGAACGGCGGTAGCGCCTCCTCCGCGAGCCACTTCGTCACCGACCTGGTCAAGGCCACCATGCTCGACGGCGTCGAGCCGCTCCGCGCGTTCTCGCTGGGGGACAACCCCGCGCTGCTGACCGCGCTCGCGAACGACCTCGCCTACGACCGCGTGTTCGCGGAGCCGCTGCGCGCGTACGCGCGGCCCGGCGACGTGCTGGTGGTCGTCACCGCCAGCGGCAACTCGCCGAACGTCGTGCAGGCCCTCGAGGCGGCCCGGGACCTCGGGCTGCGGACGGTGGCGCTGACGGGCTTCTCCGGCGGCGCCGCGCGCGAACTGGCGGACGTGGTCATCCACGTGCCGGTGGACGACTACGGCGTCGTGGAGTGCGCCCACTCCGTGATCATGCACATCCTCGCCTTCACCCTGCGTGAGCGGCTCGAGGAGGGCCTCGGGCTGACGACCGCCTCGGCGCGCGCCTGATGCGCGCCCTCGTCACCGGCGGCAGCGGGTTCATCGGGAGCCACCTGGTCACGCTGCTCCTCGAGCAGGGGCACGAGGTGCGCGTGGTGGACAACTACGCCACCGGCCGGCTCTCCAACCTCGCCCATCTCGTGGACGCGCCCGGCCTGCGCGTGATCCAGGCGGATGTCGCCGACGCGGACCTGACCGAGGCGTTTGCGGACGTGGACTGGGTCTTCCACCTGGCCGCGCTCGCGGACATCGTCCCCTCGATCGAGCGGCCGGTGGACTACTACACCGCGAACGTGACCGGCACCGTGCGCGTGCTGGAGGCGGCCCGCGCCGCCGGCGTCGGCCGCGTCGTCTACGCCGCCTCGTCCTCGTGCTACGGCATCCCGGACGCGTACCCGACGCCCGAGGATGCCCCCGCGCGCCCGCAGTACCCGTACGCGCTCACGAAGTACCTGGGCGAGCAGTGCGTGCTGCACTGGGCGCAGTGCTACGGGCTGCCGGCGGTCTCGCTCCGGCTGTTCAACGTGTACGGGCCGCGCGCGCGCACGTCCGGGACGTACGGCGCGGTGTTCGGCGTGTTCCTCGCGCAGCGGCTGCACGGCAAGCCGCTCACGATCGTGGGCGACGGCACGCAGACGCGTGACTTCACGTTCGTCACGGACGTCGCCCGCGCCTTCCTCGCCGCTGCCGAGTCCGAGGTGAGCGGCGAGGCGATCAATGTCGGCTCCGGCGGGACGTACGCCGTGAACCGCATCGCCGAGCTCATCGGCGGGGAGCGCGTGCACATCCCGAAGCGGCCCGGCGAGCCGGACTGCACCTTCGCCGACACCTCGAAGGCCGCACGCCTCCTCGGCTGGCGCGCGAGCGTCCCGCTGGAGACGGGCGTCGGCACGCTGCTCGCGGGCATCGAGGAGTTCCGCGAGGCGCCGGTCTGGGAGCAGGCGTCGATCGCGCAGGCGACCAAGGCATGGTTCCAGCACCTGGGCCGCGAAGCCGTCGCCGCGCCGGAGCGTCCGGCGTGAGCCAGCACCCGCACCACTCCCTGATGGCCGACCTCGCGCCCGAGGCGGTGCAGTACCTGCTGCGGCTGCGCCGCCGCTACTCGCCGGCCGACATGCGCGGGTTCCTCGCCGCGGCCTCCGGGCGCCGGGCGCTGGTGGTGGGCGAGGCGATCATCGACGAGTTCGTGTACGTCGAGCCCATGGGGAAGTCCGCGAAGGAGGCCGTGCTCGCGGCGCGCCACCTCTCGGACGAGGCACAGGCGGGCGGATCGCTCGCCGTCGCGAACCACATCGGCGACCTGTCGAGCCGCGTGGACCTCGTGACGGCGCTCGGCGACCGAGACGCGCGTGACCAGTTCGTGCGCGAACGACTGCACCCGCACGTCCAGCCGCGCTTCGTCTACAAGCAGGACTCCCCCACGATCGTGAAGCGCCGCTTCGTGGACGCCTACAGCAGCACACGCCTGCTGGAGGTGTACGAAATCAACGACCAATCGCTCACCGCCGAGGACGACGACCGCCTCTGCGGGGCGCTGGAGGAGCTGTTGCCGACCGCGGACGCCGTGATCGTCGCGGACTTCGGGCATGGGCTCGTCACGAAGCGGGCGACGCGGATGCTGGAGGAGGGCGCGCGCTTCCTGGCGCTGAACGCCCAGACGAACGCGGCGAACCTCGGCTTCCACACCATCTCCAAGTACCGGCGCGCGGACTTCATCTCGATCCAGGAGCGCGAGATCCGCCTGGACCGCCGCGACCGCGAGGGCGCGCTGGATGGGCTGATCGCGTCGCTGTCTGCGGACCTCGGCACGCGCGCGACGCTGGTCACGCGCGGGAAGTACGGCTCGCTGCTGCACTCGGCGGACGGCGTGGACGTCGCGCCATCGCTCGCGCGGCAGGTCGTGGACCGGCTGGGCGCCGGGGACGCGGTGTTCTCGATCGCGTCACTCTGCGTCGCCGCCGGCGTGCCGCTGGACGCGGTCAGCTTCATTGCGAACGCCGTGGGCGCGCAGGCGGTGACCGTGGTCGGCAACCGCACCGCGATCGACCGGGGCACGCTGGAGGACTACATGGAACTGCTGCTGACGGAGGTCAGTGAATGAACGACACGAGGGCCATTGGACCGGGGTCGCGCGTCCTCGTGACGGGCGGTGCGGGCTACGTCGGCGCGGTGCTGGTGCCGAAGCTGATCGCCGCCGGCTACCTCGTGACGGTGCTGGACCTGTACCTCTACGGCGAGCCGCTGGCCTCCGACCCGCGGCTGCGGCAGGTGCACGGCGACATGCGCGACGCCGAGGCGATCCGCCAGGCGGTGCAGGACGTAGACGCGATCATCCACCTCGCGTGCATCTCCAACGACCCCTCGTTCGAGCTCGACCCGGAGCTCGGGAAGTCGATCAACTACGACGCGATGGCGCTGCTGATCGAGGAGGCGAAGCGCGTCCCGAACATGCGCCGCTTCGTCTTCGCCTCGTCTTCCAGCGTGTACGGGGTGAAGGAGGAGCCGGACGTCACGGAGGAGCTCTCGCTCGAGCCGCTGACGGACTACTCGAAGTACAAGGCGCTGGGCGAGGAGCTGCTGCTGGAGCGCGCCCCGGCGGAGTGGACGTCCGTGATCCTGCGGCCGGCCACCGTCTGCGGCTACTCGCCGCGGCTCCGCCTGGACCTCGTCGTGAACATCCTGACGAACCACGCGGTGAACAAGGGCGCGATCACGGTGTTCGGCGGCGGCCAGATGCGCCCGAACATCCACATCGACGACGTCACGGACCTGTACGTGCAGGCGCTGACGTGGCCGCACGCGCTGGTGGACCGCGAGGTCTTCAACGCGGGGTACGACAACCTGACGGTGATGGAGATCGCGGAGCTCGTGCGCAAGGTCGTCGGCCCGCACGTCACGATCACCTCGACGCCCACGGATGACAACCGCTCGTACCAGGTGTCCTCCGCGAAGATCGCGCGCGTGCTGGGGTTCCAGCCGAGGAAGACGGTGGAGGACGCCGTCCGAGACCTGGTCACCGCGTTCAACGGCGGGCACGTCCCGAACCCGCTGGACGACGACGTCTACTACAACATCCGTCGCATGCAGCGGGTCGGCCTGAAATGACCGCCGGCGAGGCGCGCGCGATGGGCGCCGCCTCCGCGGCCGTCCCGCCGCTGCTGCATGACCTGCTGCGCATCCGCATGGTGGAGGAGGCGATCGCCGACCGCTACGAGCACCAGGAGATGCGCTGCCCGGTGCACCTGAGCATCGGGCAGGAAGGCGTCGCCGTGGGCGTGGCGGCCGCGCTGGGGCCGCAGGATGCCGTGCTCTCCTCGCACCGCGCTCATGCCCACTACCTCGCGAAGGGCGGCGACCTGCGCCGCATGATCGCGGAGATCCACGGCCGCGTCACCGGCTGCTGCGGCGGCATGGGCGGCTCGATGCACCTCGTGGACCTCGAGGCTGGGTTCCTCGGCTCCACCCCGATCGTCGGCGGCAGCCTGCCGGTCGCGGCCGGCGTCGCGTTCGGCGCACAGCAGCAGCGACGCGACCGCGTGACCGTGGCGTTCTTCGGCGAGGGCACGACCGAGGAGGGCGTGTTCTACGAGACCCTGAACTTCGCCGCGCTGCACCGCCTGCCGATCGTCTTCGTCTGTGAGAACAACCTCTACTCCGTCTACTCGCCCATGTCGGTGCGGCAGCCGGACGCGCGCGACATCCCCGGCATCGCCCGCGCGATGGGCGTCCCGGCGGCCAGCGGCGACGGCAACGACGTCCACGCGGTGCGCGCCCTGACCGCGGAGGCCGTGGCGCGTGCGCGACGCGGCGAGGGGCCGACGCTGCTGGAGTTCAGCACCTACCGCTGGCGCGAGCACTGCGGCCCGCTCTACGACAACGACATCGGCTACCGCGAGGAGTCCGAGTTCCTCGACTGGCGCGAGCGCTGCCCGGTCGAGCGCGAGGAGCGGCGCGCGGTGCGCGCCGGCGAGTGCGACGCGGCCGCGGTCGAGGCCGCGCGGGCGGCGATTGCGGCCGAGATCGATGAGGCGTTCGCGTTCGCGCTGGCCTCGCCGTTCCCGGAGGACGGCGACCTGTCGCCCGTGTACGCACCCGGACGCCCGTCGTGACGCGCACGCTGAGCGTGGCGGGCGCGATCCGCGAGGCCACGGACCAGGCGCTCGCCGCCGACCCGCGCGTCTACGTCATCGGTCTCGGCGCGCCGGACCCGAAGGGCATCTTCGGCACCACGCTCGGACTGGCGGAGGCGCACGGCGCGGACCGCGTGCTGGACATGCCCGCGTCCGAGAACGCGATGACGGGCATCGTCATCGGCTCGGCGATCGCGGGCCAGCGGCCGATCCTCACGCACCAGCGCGTCGACTTCGCGTTGCTGTCGCTGGACCAGCTGATCAACAACGCCGCCAAGTGGCACGCCATGTTCGGCGGGCTGATGACGGTGCCACTGGTGGTGCGCATGGTCATCGGACGAGGCTGGGGCCAGGGGCCGCAGCACTCGCAGAGCCTGCACGGGCTGTTCGCGCAGATTCCCGGGCTGAAGGTCGTCGCACCGGCGACCGCGCACGACGCGAAGGGGCTGCTGGCCGCCGCGGTGCAGGACGACAACCCCGTGATCTACCTCGAGCATCGCTGGCTGCATCACGTCGTCGGCGAGGTGCCCGAGGCCTCCTACACCACGCCGATCGGCGAGGCGCGCGTGGCCCGCGCGGGGCGCGACCTGACGATCGTCGCCTCTTCCTACCAGGTGCTGGAGTCGCTCCGCGCCGCTGAGGTGCTGGCGGAGCAGGGCGTGGACGCCGAAGTGGTCGACCTGCGCACGCTCCGGCCGCTGGACGAGGCGGGCATCCTCGCGTCCGTGCGCCGCACCGGCCGGCTGCTCGCCGTCGATGGCGGCTGGCGCGCCGCGGGCTTCGCCGCCGAGATCCTCGCGATCGCCGCGGAGGGGGCGCACGAGGCGTGGCGGGCGGCGCCCGCGCGCATCACGCTCCCGGACCGCCCCACGCCCACCTCGTGGCCGGCGGCGCAGCGCTACTACCCCGGCGTGCCCGAGATCGTCGCCGCCGCGCGTCGCATGCTCGGCCTGCCCGAGGGGCCGCGCGTCGCCGTGGAGGCGGGCCGCTACGGCGACCAGCCGAGCCCCGAGTTCCGCGGCCCGTTCTAGCTTCGCCCTGTCGCCGGAAGGACCCGCATGACCGCTCCTCGCACCCGTGTCGCCGTCATCGGCAGCAACTCGTTCTCCGGCAGCGACTTCGTCGACCTGCTGCTGGAGACCGGCCGGTACGAGGTGCTCGGCATGAGCCGATCACCGGAGAAGGGGCCGCTCTTTCTCCCGTACCTGCGGCACGGCCGTGACCACTACCGCTTCCAGCAGGCCGACCTGAACCACGACCTCCCGGCGATGCTGGCGACGCTCGACGAGTTCGAGCCGGCGGCGATCGTGAACTTCGCCGCCCAGAGCGAGGTGGGGCCGTCCTGGGAGCACCCGGAGCACTGGTTCCAGACGAACGCCGTGGCGCTCACCTCGCTCTTCCATGCGCTGAAAGACCGGCGCTACCTGCGCCGCTACGTGCACATCTCCTCGCCGGAGGTGTACGGGACGTGCGAGGGGCGCGTGACGGAGGAGGCGCCGCTGAACCCGAGCACGCCGTACGCGGCGAGCAAGGCGGCGGGCGACCTGTCGCTGCTGACCTACGTGAAAAACTTCGACTTCCCGGCGGTGATGATCCGCGCGACCAACGTCTACGGCGCGCACCAGCAGCTGTTCAAGATCATCCCGCGCACGGCGATCTACCTGCGCCTCGGCAAGACGATCGAGCTCCACGGCGGCGGGCACGCCGTGAAGTCCTACATCCACGTGCGCGATGTCTCCCGCGGGGAGCTCGCGGCGATGGAGCAGGGGCGCCCCGGCGCGCTGTACCACCTCTCGCCGGACGAGGGCGTGGCCGTGCGCGACGTCGTGGCGACCATGTGCGCCGCGACCGGCAAGGATTTCGCGACCGCCACGCGCGAGGTCGGCGAGCGGCTGGGGCAGGACGCCGCGTACGTCATCGACTCCACGCGCGCGCGGGCGGAGTTCGGCTGGCGCCCGGAGATCGGCCTCGCGGAGGGCCTGGCCGGCGTCGCACGCTGGGTGGATGAGTACTGGGACGACATCCAGCGGGAGCCGCTCGAGTATGTCCACCGGCCCTGACCGGGGCGCCGCGCCCCGGCGCGCGGTGATCCTCTCGCTGTCCAGCGACATCGGCCTCGCGGTGGCGGAACGCTGGCTCGCCCGTGGGTGGAGTGTCGCCGGCACCGTGCGCACGCCCGCGGCCGCGCTCGGGCCGCTGGAGGCCGCGGGCGCCGTGGTCGTCCCGTGCGACCTCGCCGACCGCGCGTCGGTGCAGGCGGCGGCGGCGCGGATTGCGGACCTCCGGCCGTGGGACGTGCTCGTGCTGGCCGCCGGGTCCACGGAGCCGATCGGCCCGTTCCTCGACATCGACTTCGACGCGTGGGAGGCCTCGCTTACGGTGAACCTCACCGCGCAGCTGCGGTTCCTGCACCGCCTGCTCCCTGCGCGTGACCTGACCGCCGCCCGGCCGCCCGCGGTCGTGCTCTTCGCCGGCGGCGGCACGAACAACGCGACGCTCAACTACTCCGCGTACACGATCGCCAAGATCGCCTCGATCAAGATGGTGGAGCTGCTGGACGCGGAGATCGGGGACACCAGCTTCACGATCATCGGTCCCGGCTGGGTGGCGACGAAGATCCACGAGGAGACGCTGCAGGCGGGCGAGCGCGCGGGGACGAACTACCGGCGCACGCTGGAGCGGCTGGCCGGTGACGGCCTGACCCCCATGGCGGACGTTCTGGACTGCATCGACTGGGCGGTGGACGCGCCGCGCGAGGTGGTGAGCGGCCGCAACTTCAGCGTGGTCTTCGACGCATGGGGCGACCCGCGATTGGACGCGCTGCTGCTCGGCGACGCGGACGCCTACCGGCTGCGCCGCGCCGGGAATGATCTGCTGATGCGGGACGCCTCGATCGCCCCGTATGCTGCGCCGGAGACGCGCGGTGAATGACGAGTCCGTCGCCGGAGCCCGGCGACGAGGACGCACGGCGGATCGGATGGGTGCATGAAGGTCTCCGACTACGTCGCGGCGTTCCTCGCCCGGCAGGGAGTGCGGCACGTGTTCGCCGTCTCCGGCGGCGCCTCGCTGCACCTGATCCACTCGATCGCGCACACGCCGGGCGTGGACTACGTCTGCCCGCAGCACGAGCAGGCCGGGGCGATGGCGGCGGACGCCTACGCGCGGGCGACGGGCGGCCTCGGCGCGGCGATCGCCACCAGCGGCCCCGGGGCGACGAACCTGATCACGGGCGTCTGCGGCGCGTACTACGACTCCGTGCCGGTGCTCTACATCACCGGGCAGGTGACCACGTTCCGCCTGAAGCGTGACCTCGGCGTCCGTCAGCTCGGCTTCCAGGAGACGGACGTCGTGGACATGTTCCGACCCGTGACGAAGTACGCGGCGCAGGTCGCGCGCGCGGAGGACATCCGCTTCCACCTGGAGCAGGCCGTCCACCTCGCGACGACCGGGCGGCCGGGCCCCGTGCTGATCGACCTGCCGGACGACATCCAGCGCGCCGAGGTGGACGAGGCGGCGCTGCGCGGCTTCACCCCGGAGCCCGTGCGCGTGCCCGCGCCGTCCGAGGGCGACATCGCGGCGGTGCTGCGCGCGATCGAGGCGGCGGAGCGCCCGGTGCTGATCCTCGGCGCCGGTGTGCGCATCGCCGGCGCGACACGCGAGGCGATCGAGGTCGCCGAGCGCTTCCAGCTCCCCATCCTGCCGACATGGGGCGCGCGCGACCTGCTGCCCGCCGCGCATCCGTTGAACGTGGGCGCCTTCGGCACGCACGGGACGCGCCACGGGAACTTCGCGGTGCAGAACGCCGACCTCGTCATCGCGGTGGGCGCGCGGCTCGACACGCGCGAGGCGGGCTCGCCGCTGACCACGTTCGCGCGCGCCGCGCGGAAGGTCGTCGTGGACATCGACCCGGCCGAGGTGGGCAAGTTCGCGGTGCTGGAAGCGCCGTTCGACCACGCGATCACCGCGGACGCCCGCGCGTTCCTCGGCGCGCTCCTCGGTGCGGCGTCGCCGGCGCCCGATGCCGCGCGCACGGCGGAGTGGCGGCGCCAGATCGCGCGCTGGCGCGAGGCGTACCCGATCGGGCTGTCCGCCCCGGAGCCCGGGGGCGTGGACCCCTATGCCTTCATCGGCGCGCTGTCGGCGGCGTTGCCGGAGGGCGCGCCGGTCGCCTCCGACACCGGGTGCGCGCTGGCCTGGTCGATGCAGCGGTTCGAGTTCAAGGCGGGGCAGCGGTTCTACCACGCGTTCAACAACACGCCCATGGGCTACGCGCTCCCGGCCGCCATCGGCGTGGCGTTCGCCACGGACCGGCCGGTCGTCTGCCTCGCGGGGGACGGGTCGCTGCAGATGAGCCTGCAGGAACTCTCGACGGTCGTGCGGCACCGTCTGCCGATCAAGGTGTTCCTGGTGAACAACGGCGGCTACGCGATGATCCGGCAGACGCAGGACCAGTGGTTTGGCGGGGAGTACCTGGCTTCCACGGTGGACGGCGGGCTCGGACTGCCGGACTGGCAGGCGCTGAGCGCCGCCTTCGGCTTCGCCACCTACCGCATCGATCGGACCGAGGACGCCGCCGGCGTCATCGCGCGCGTGCTGGCGGAGGAGGGCCCCGCGTTCTGCGAGGTGGTCGTCCCGCCGGGCTGCGGTGTGGAGCCCCAGGTGAAGTTTGGCCGACCGCTGGAGGACCCGGAGCCGCTGCTGCCGCGCGCCGAGCTGGCCGCGAACATGCTCATCCCGCTCCACCCATCCTCGCAGGTCGGCATGGAGGTGACCCCGTGACCGCAGGCATCGAGATCGATCTGATGGACCGCTACCCGCGCTCGAAGCGCCCCGTGGAGGAGCGCGGCAAGCTGATCACGGAGGAGCACCGCGCGATCGCGCGGCAGTTCGGCCGCGAGTTCTTCGATGGCGACCGGCTCACCGGCTACGGCGGCTACAACTACCACCCGCGCTTCTGGACGGACACCGTCGCCCGCTTCCGCGACCACTACCAGCTGGCGCCGGACGCGAAGATCCTGGATGTCGGCTGCGGCAAGGGCTTCATGCTCTACGACTTCTCGCTGCTCATGCCGGAGGCGACGCTCGCGGGCATCGACGTTTCCGAGTACGCGATCGAGCACGCGCACGAGCCGATGCGCCCCCATGTGCAGGTGGCGAACGCGACGAAGTTGCCGTTCCCGGACGACTCCTTCGACCTCGTCATCTCGATCAACACGATCCACAACCTGCCGCTGGAGGAGTGCAGGCAGTCGCTGCGCGAGATCGAGCGCGTGTCGCGGGCGCACTCGTTCCTCACGGTGGACGCCTGGCGCGACGACCACGAGCGCGACCAGATGCTCAAGTGGAACCTCACCGCGCTGACGTACATGCACGTCGACGACTGGAAGCGCATGTTCGAAGAGGTGGGGTACACCGGTGACTACTACTGGTTCTTCGCGACCTAGCCCGGACGGCCCCGAGGAACCCGCGGGCGACGGGCACGAGGCGCTCCGTCCGCTGCACGTCGACCCCGCGGAGACGGTGTACGAGAACGCCCACCAGGTGATCCGCCGCGTCCGCGCGCACTTCCGCGAGGGCGCGCGGGACCTCTACGTCACCGACTACGGCGAGCGCGTGGGCATGGTGGTGGAGCGCGACGGGCAGATCCTGCTGACGCGCCAGTACCGGCTGCTGATCGACCGGGTGTCGTGGGAGATCCCCGGCGGCCGCGTCGACCCGGGCGAGCGCCTCGAGGAGGCCGCCGTCCGCGAGTGCTTCGAGGAGACCGGCGTGCGCTGCGTCGCGCTCCGTCCGCTGATCACCTTCCAGCCGGGGCTGGACACGCTGCACAACCCGACCACCGTGTTCACGGGCGAGGTGGAGGCGGAAGCGGAGCGCCCGGCAGGGCACGAGCGGACGCTGGTGGCGTGGGTACCGCGAGAGCGGGTGCTGAAGATGGTGCGCGCGAGCATGATCGTTGATAGTCTTTCGCTCGTCGCGTTGCTCGCCTACCTCGGGCCCATGCGCTCGTGATCCTCCCGGAGGGACCGCTCCATGGCGCTCGGCTCGCTTGAGATCCGCCTGATCGCGCGCGAGCATCGGCGCCGCCCGTTCACCGGCCCCGTCCTCCAGCTCGGTCGCCAGCGCATCGACGTCACGCCCGAAGAGGCGGAGGCGCTGCTGCTGTCCGAAGGCGTCACGCCCCAGCCGATCCCCGCCGACCTCCCGCTGCACGGCCAGCGGCCGGACGGCCTGGTCGCGGTGCACGACGCGCGCAACATCAGCGACCTCGCGCTCTTCGCGATGTTCGGGATCACGGATGTGGTCGCGGTGGACGTGTCCCCGCGTGACCACCCGGAAGTGATCGCGGACCTCAACTACCCGTATCCGCCGGAGCTGAAGGACCGCTTCGACCTGATCGTGGACGGCGGCACCTTCGACCACCTCTTCGACCTGCGCCAGGCGTTCATCAACGTCGCGACCGCGCTGCGGCCGGGCGGGCGCATCATCCAGTGGAATGCCGCGTCGAACTACGTCGAGTGGGGCGCGTACTGCTCCTTCTCGCCGGCCGTGTTCCACGACTACTACACGCAGAACCGCTTCGCGGACGTGCGCACCTTCCTCGCCGTGGCGAGCTACGCGTACCCCGGCACGTGGGACCTGTTCGCGTACGACTACGTCCCCGGCGTCGCGAGCCCGTTCGTCGACCCCGGCCGCGTGATGTCGGTGGTCTGGGCGGAACGCACGGCGGAGTCCACCTCGGACGTGATCCCGACGCAGACGTGGTGGTTCGAGCCGGAGGGGCAGCAGATGCCCCCGCTCCGCCGCGTCGCCGCGATGCTGCGGAAGTTCCGCGCCCGCTACCCGGAGGCGGCGGAGCTCCCGTACCGCAAGGTCTTCCGCCCGCTGCGCGCCGCCTACTTCAAGACGCGTCTCTTCTTCGCGCCGTCCGAGCACAGCCGCCGGTACCGCCACCTCGGGCGCTTCTAGCCCCGGTGGGTGCGCGGGCTTCGCAGGGACGCCCGTCGCTCTCCCGAGGACGCCTCGGTGCGCTTGCGGGCGCGCGGCCTGACGCGGCGGTCCTGCTGCTGGCCGGCAGCCGCGCGTGGGCGTTCATCGGCGGCCCGGTCACGATCGTCCTGCTCTCGCTCTCGCTCACGCCGGCCGAGCAGGGCTTCTACTACGCGTTCGCGAGCCTGATCGCGCTGCAGTCGTTCCTCGAGCTGTCGTTCTCCATCGTCGTGCTCCAGTTCGCGAGCCACGAGTGGGCGCACCTGTCGCTCGACGCGCACGGTCGCATCGCGGGCGACGCGACGGCACGGGCGCGGCTGGTGAGCATCATGCGGCTCACGGCGCGCTGGTACGCCGGCGTGGCGTTGCTGTTCGCGGTGATCGTCGGCGTCGCGGGATTCCTGTTCCTCGACCGCCGCGCCGTGGAGGTGGGCGGCTGGACGGGCCCGTGGGCCGCGCTGGTGCTGATCACCGCGGGCCAACTCGCGCTGCTGCCGTTCCTCTCGATCATCGAGGGCTGCGGGTTCGTGCGCGCGGTGAACGCGGCGCGCCTCGCGCAGTCCGTGGGCGGGTCGCTCGCGATCTGGGGCGTGTTCCTGCTCGGCGGCGCGCTGTGGGCGCTCCCCGCCTCGGCCGCGGTGATGCTCGCCGTCACGCTCGCCCTCGTGTTCGGCCGTTTCGGCCGCTTCTTCGGGCCGATGTGGCGAGGGGCGCTGGAGGCGC
The DNA here is from genome assembly GCA_050249515.1 of Dehalococcoidia bacterium. Lineage (GTDB taxonomy): Bacteria > Chloroflexota > Dehalococcoidia > UBA2979 > UBA2979 > SHYQ01. The sequence continues at coordinate 13,644 of JBFWQJ010000051.1, forward strand.
GCCTGCACTGGCGGCGCGAGATGTGGCCGATGCAGTGGCGGCTCGCCGGCAGCGGCTCCGTGAACTACCTGGCGCTCTCCACCTTCGTGCCGATCGTCTTCTACTTCCACGGCCCGGTGGAGGCCGGCCGCACCGGGCTGACGTGGCAGATGGTCGGCGCGGCGGCTGCTGTCTCGCAGGCGTGGCTCTTCCCGCGCATCCCCACCTTCGGCGTCCTCGTCGCGCGCCGCGCCTTCGAGGAGCTCGACCGGCTGTTCTTCCGGACGACGCTGTTCACCGTGGGCA
>JBFWQJ010000052.1:0-13866 GCA_050249515.1 Dehalococcoidia bacterium
GCGAGGTCGCGCGCGGATCGCGCACGCGGGACATCGCGCTGGCGCTCGCGATCTCGGAGCACACCGTGAACTTCCACCTGCGCAACATCTTCGCGAAGCTGCGGCTCCGGACGCGCACGCAGGCGGTCGCCTGGGCGATGGAGCGCGGCCTGCGCGCCTGATCGCGCCGTCGCCGGGCAGGAACGCAAGAGGGGCGCCCGCGGGCGCCCCTCTGCATGCTCGGCCCGTGGCCGGTGCGATGGCTACTTGACGGCGTCGATCGCCGCGCGGACCTCGGGCGTGATCTTCGCGATCGCCTCCGCGACCTTCGCGTTCTCCTGCACCTGCTGCGGGCCGGTGGCGCCGCAGATGACGGAGGACACGACCGGGTGCGAGGCGACCCAGGCGATCGCCAGCTCCGTCATGGAGATGCCGGCGTCCTGCGCGATCTTCTCCCACGCCTCCAGCTTGTCGAAGTTCGCGTCCGTCAGCAGCGTCTCGCCGGCGCGCGGGTTGCGCGCGACACGCGTGTCCGCGACCGGCGCCTGCCCGCGGCGGTGCTTGCCCGTCAGGAAACCGCCCGCGAGCGACGAGAACGTCGTCAGCCCCAGCCCGTACGAGGCGCACGCGTCCATGTGCTCACCCTCGATGCCGCGCGCCATCAGGCTGTACTGCGGCTGCGAGGCAACGAAGGGCGCCCAGCCGCGGCGGTCGGCCGTCTCGTTCGCCGCGGCGACCTGCCAGCCGGCCCAGTTGGAGCAGCCGATGTAGCGGACCAGGCCCTCCTGCACCACCTCGTTCATCGCGGACATCTGCTCGTCGATCGGGGTGAGCAGGTCGGGGCGGTGGAACAGGTAGACGTCCAGGTAGTCGGTGTCCAGGCGCTTCAGGGTGCCGGTGAGCGCCTTCCGCAGGTAGCCGCGCGAGTTGCCGCGCTTGTTCGGTCCGCCGTCCCCCATGGGGTAGTTGCCGAACTTGGACATCACGATCCAGTCGTACCGCTTGTCCTTGATCGCCTTGCCGATGAACTCCTCGGACTTGCCGCCGCCGTAGCCGTCCGCGGTGTCCACGAAGTTGATGCCGGCCTCCAGGGCGGCGTCCATGATCGTCTTCGTGCCGGCCGCGTCCACCGGGCTGCCGAACTGGTTCGTGCCCAGGCTGATCACCGAGACCTGCAGGCCGGAGCGGCCGAGCTGTCGATACTCCACGTGCTTCCTCTTCCGCGCGGCGACGCCGCGATGTGCTTCGGTTGGTGTCGGGCACGCATGCTACCCCGTCCGGCGCGGGAGCGGCAGCGCCGCGCCCGGCCCGGCGCTTGCGGGGACGGCCCGGACAGCGGACAGTGGCCCGCGTTCCGCACGAGGCACGAGGGGAGCCGGCATGGCATACGGGGGACTGGACTGGCTGGCGCAGACGGTGGAGGCGCCGCTGGAGCCCGACCTGCCGATCATCGACCCGCACCACCACTTCTGGGACCGGCGCACCCCGCGCATCCCGTACGCGCAGTACGAGCTGCACGAGATCCTCGCCGACATCGCGGAGGGGCACCGCGTGGTCGGCACGGTGTTCATCGAGGCGCGCTCCATGTACCGCCCGGACCTGCCGGTGGCGCTGCGCGGCGTCGGTGAGGTGGAGTACGTCAACGGCATCGCCGCGGCGAGCGCCAGCGGCCTCTACGGCCCGTCGAGGGTCGCCGCCGGCATCGTCGGGCGCGCGGACCTCGGGCTGGGCGCGGAGGTGGAGCGCGTGCTGGAGGCGCTGCAGGCGGCGAGCCCGGAGCGCTTCCGCGGCATCCGCCACTCCACGGCGCGCGACCCGTATCCGGAGATCGACAACCCACTGGAGCCGCATCTCCTCGGCCAGATGGGCTCGCCCGCGTTCCGCGAGGGCGCGCGTGCGCTGGCGCGGATGGGGCTCTCCTACGACGCGTGGCTCTTCCACCACCAGCTGCCGGAGGTCGTGGAGTTCGCGCGCGCCGTCCCGGAGCTGCCGATCGTCCTCAATCACATCGGCGGGCTGCTCCGCGTCGGGCCGTACGCGAGCCGGCTGGACGAGGTGCTGGCGACCTGGCGACAGGGCATCGCCGACCTCGCAACGTGCCCGAACGTCGTCGTGAAGCTCGGCGGCCTTGGCATGCCGCGCTACGGCTTCGGCTTCGAGCTGCGCGAGGTGCCGGTGGGCTCCGAGGAACTGGCGAAGACGATGGAGCCGTGGCTCGCGTACGTCATCGAGCAGTTCGGTCCGGAGCGCTGCATGTTCGAGAGCAACTTCCCGGTCGACAAGGTCTCGTTCGGCTACGGCGTGATGTGGAACGCGTTCAAGCGCTTCTCCGCGGGCTACACCCCCGCCGAGCGCGCCGCGATGTTCCACGACACCGCCGCGCGCTTCTACCGGCTGGACGTCTAGCCGGGCGTACGATCGAGAGCGGCGAGGCCGCCGGCACGATGCCGGGAGGCACGCAGAGAGGACAAGCCAAGCGCGCAGACCTGCCGGGAGCCTGCGGCCCGCACGTGTTCTCCTCCACCCCCCTCGACCGCGTCGGGGCGAACCGGGGCGACGAGGCATGGCTGCGCGCCCGCCGCGACGACCCACGCGCGTTGTTCCTGCCGTTCCGCGATCTGAAGCCTGGCGTCGCCGTCACGGAGGGGGTGCGCCTCGGCTGGATCGACCGCGCGACGCTCGGGGCGCAGGCGGAGGACGGCGGCGTGGTGCTGCTGGGCCTGCTGGACGAGGTCCCCCACTTCGCGTTCCACGCGGACGGCGTGGGCATGCCCGCGCTGGAGGCGCTGGAGTACCGCGACGCGCGGGGCGTGGCGATGGACCTGGAGGCGGCGGAGGCGGGCATGCTGGCGCAGGCACGCTCCATGCTCGAGTGGCACGCCGTCAACCGCTTCTGCCCCTCGTGCGGCGCCGCCACCGAGCTGATCGAGGGCGGTGCGCGCCGCCGCTGCTCCGGCTGCTCCGCGCGCTCCTACCCGCGCGTCTCACCCTCCATGATCGTGCTGGTGGAGCGGGAGGACCGCTGCCTCCTCGCGCGCCGCCGCAACGGCCCGGGCAACCGCTTCTCCTGCCTCGCCGGCTACCTCGACATCGGCGAGTCGATCGAGGAGGCCGTGGTGCGGGAGGTGTTCGAGGAGTCGGGCGTGCGCGTGGACGCCGTGCGCTATCACTCCTCGCAGCCGTGGCCGTTCCCGGCGACGCTGATGATCGGCTGCTTCGCGCAGGCGGCGGACTGGGAGATCCACGTGGACGGCACGGAGATCGCGGAGGCGCGCTGGGTCACGCGCGAGGAGGCCCGCGCCGCCCTGGACGGCACGAACCCCGACCTCTCCGTCCCGGACCGCATCGCGATCGCGCACCACCTGATCCGTGCCTGGATCGACGGCGCGGAGACGTAGCGCGCGCCTCGTCCGCTCCGGCTACGCCGGCTCGGCGAGGAACACCGGGATCTGCCGGTCGGTCTTCGTCTGGTACTCGTCGTACGGCGGGTAGGCCTGCGCGGCCAGCGCCCACAGGCGAGCGCGCTCCGCGGCGTCCTGCACCTCGCGCACGCGCATCTTCGTGACCTCGGCGCGGTCGCGGATCTCCACGTCCGGGTGCGCGCGCAGGTTGTAGACCCAGCCCGGGTTCTCCGGCGCACCGCCCTTCGAGCCGACGAGGACGTAGTTGGCGCCGTCCTTCACGCGCATCAGCGGCGTCTTGCGGATGCCGCCGGTCGAGCGGCCCGTGTTCGTCACGATGATCACCGGCATCCCGGTGTCGCGCAGGGTGTTCCCCTCCGCGCCGTCCGTGCGCTCGTAGAGCTCCACCTGGTCGCGTACCCACTGCGCGGTGCTGGGGATGTAGTCGGGCATGTCGTTTGCTCCTCGTCCGATCGTTTTGCTGCTGTGGCGCGCGAGCGCGCTAGGGGATGGGCTGTCCCCAGCCCATGGCGGCGAGCTTGTTCTGGGACGGCCTGTCCAGCATGGGCACCAGGTTGAGCATCAACTGGTGGATGTCGGCGCGCCACATGCCGCGCCCGGTCACCTCGACGTGCGCGTTCTGCAGGCCGCGCGCCGAGGCGGCGGTGACCATGAGCAGGTTGCGGTCGCGCGGGTTCTTCCCGTTCGCCTTGCACCACGCGTCGAAGTCTGCGGCGTTGAACGCGATCACCGCCGTCACGCGGCGCTGCTCGCCGCCGCCGCCCTGGCTGTAGGCGTCCTTCTGGACCGCCTGGTCGATCTGCCGCTGCGTCGGGCCCGGCATCGTCTCCCCCTCGTCCGCGCGGGGCCGACTGCCCCGTCCCGTCGATGTCCTGTCGATGTCCCTCGATGGTACCCGCTGTCCCTCGGGCGCGCCGGGCGCCGCGTCGCGCGGGTCAGTCGATGAGCACGCGCAGGCGCGCCGGGGCGCGCAGCTCGAACTCCGCCTGTCGCTCCACGCCCAGCGGCGCCAGCCGGAGTCCGGGGAACCGCGCGAGCAGCGAGGTGAACACCACCTCCGCCTCCAGCCGCGCGAGCGGCGCGCCGAGGCAGTGGTGTGCGCCGCCTCCGAAGCCCAGGTGATGGAGGTGGGGGCGGCGGATGTCCAGCCGGTCAGGCTCCTCGAACTGGGCGGGGTCGCGGTTCGCGGCGCCCAGCATCAGGTACACCACGTCCCCCGCGCGCAGCGGCACGCCCCCCACCTCCACGTCGCGCGCGGCGATGCGCATCAGCGCGTGCAGCGGGCTGTCGAAGCGCAGGAACTCCTCCACCGCGCCGGGGATGAGCGACGGGTCGGCGCGCAGGGCGTCGAGGACCTCCGGGTGGCGGAGCAGCGCGAGTAGGCCGTTGCCGATCAGGCACGCCGTCGGGTCGTTCCCGGCGAGCGCCACGTCGACCATCAGCCCCACCGTCTCCGCATCGGAGAGCGTGCCCGCGCCGTGCGCGGCGCGCATCCGCGCGAGCGCCCCATCCGCGTCGGGTGGCTCCGCGTCCAGCCGCGCGAGGTACTCGTGCAACGCCTCGCGCGCCTCCAGCGCGGGCACCGTCTCCGACATGTCGCCGCTGCCGAAGACGCCGCTGGCGATGAGGCTCGCCGCGCGCATGAACGGCTCACGGTCCACGTCCGCGATGCCGAGCTGCTCCTCGATCACCAGCCGCGGGAGCGGGTACGCCAGCCCGCCCATCACCTCGAACGGCTCTCCGGGGCGTGCCCGCGCCAGCAGCGCGTCCACCGCCGCCTGGATGCGCGGCCGCAGCCGCTGCACGGCCCGAGGGGAGAACGCGCCCTGCACCGTCTCGCGCATCCGGTGGTGGTCGGGCTCCGCCATCGCGGAGAGCGCGGGGATGCCGTCCAGGAACAGCTGGCTGCGCCGACGCGCCTCGTCCCAGCGCTCCCCCTCCTGCGACAGGAAGTCGGAGCGGAACGTCGCGCTGTCACGCAGCACGGTCACGCAATCGGCGTAGCGCGTCAGCACCCATGCGCCCAGGTCCTCGCTGAAGTGCACGGGCTCCGCCGCGCGCAGGCGCGCCAGCGCAGGGTAGGGATCCTCGCCGTACCCGGGGACGAAGGGGTTGAACGTCGTCATCGCCCGCAGTCTGTCACCGCCGCCCCCGGCGCGTCGAGGCGACCCCGGTTGCGCCCGGCGCAGCCCCGTCCGATAAGCGATGAGGACGCGGGGTGGGACGAGGAGCGCGGCATGGGCGTGCTGGACGGACAGGCGGCGGTGGTCACGGGCGGGAGCCGCGGCATCGGACGCGCCTGCGTCCTCGCGCTCGCGGCCGAGGGCGCGGACGTGGTCATCAACTTCGTCGCGGATGCCGACGCGGCGGAGTCCTGCCGCGTCGAGGCAGCAGCGCTCGGCGTGCGCGCGGTCGTCGTGCGGGCGGATGTCGGCGACCCGGATCAGGCGCGGCGGCTCGTGCAGACGGCGGAGGCCGAGTTCGGCCGCGTCGACATCCTCGTGAACAACGCGGGCATCGCGCGGTCGCGCACGATCAGCCGCATGTCGATCGACGACTGGGACGAGGTGCTGCGGACCAACCTCTCGTCGGCGTTCTACTGCACGCACGCCGCCGTGCCCGGCATGCGCGAGCGCGGCTACGGGCGCATCGTGAACATCGCCTCCATGACCGGGCAGCACGGGTACGTGGGGCAGGCGAGCTACACGGCGGCGAAGGCCGGGATGATCGCGCTCACGAAGACCACGGCGCTGGAGCTGGCGCGCTTCGGCATCACCGCGAACGCCGTGTGCCCCGGCTCCGTGGTGACCGACATGTCGAACGTCATGACCGAGGAGTACCGCGCGGGGCTCCTCGCGCGGATCCCGCTGGGCCGACAGGCGACGCCGGAGGAGATCGCGGCGAGCGTGCTGTTCCTGTGTGGCCCGGGCGGCGCCTTCTACACCGGCGCGGAGCTGAACCCGAACGGCGGCCAGTTCACGTAGCGTGCCTCGCCGCCCGCATCGCGACGAAATTGTGCCACTGACGGGCGCGCTTATTGACCCCTCCGAGGTAAGTTGGATCTCGTGCCGTGCGCCCGGGCGGGGGCGCTCGCACGCTCCATCCGCACCTCGAGGGGGACTCATGCCTGACGACTACGCCGTGCATGCCCGTGGGCTCGTCCGGCGCTATGGCGCCAAGACGGCGCTGGCGGGCGTGGACTTCGAGGTGCGCACCGGGAGCGTGACCGCGATCCTCGGGCCGAACGGGGCCGGCAAGACCACCGCCGTCCGCATCCTCACCACGCTGTCCGAGGCCGACGAGGGCGAGGCGGTGGTGGCGGGCTTCAACGTGCGCACGCACCCACACGAGGTGCGCCGCCGCATCGGCCTCGCCGCGCAGGACGCGACCGTGGACCCGCTGCTCACTGGGCGCGAGAACCTGGTGATGCTCGGCGAGCTGTACCAGATGAGCCGCGCGGACGCGAAGCGCCGCGCGGGCGACCTGCTGGCGGAGTTCTCGCTGGAGGAGGCGTCCGACCGCAAGGTGGCGAACTACTCCGGGGGCATGCGCCGCCGGCTGGACCTCGCCGCCACGCTCGTCGCGCACCCCTCCGTGCTGTTCCTGGACGAGCCGACCACCGGCCTCGACCCGCGCGCACGGAACGAGCTGTGGGCCGTGCTGGACACCCTCGTGCGGCGCGGCACCACCGTGCTGCTCACCACGCAGTACCTCGAGGAGGCCGAGCGGCTGGCGGACGACATCGTCGTGATCGACCAGGGGCGCGTGATCGCGCGCGGCGACGCGCGGCAGCTGAAGCGCGAGATCGGCGGCGACCACGTGCACGTCGTCGTGCTCGACCCGATCCGCCTCGACGATGCTGCGCGCGTGCTGCAGGAGGTGACGGGCGCGCACCCGGTGGTGGAGCACGGGCTGCGCTCCGCGGTCGCCCCGGCGCCGCACGGCGTGCAGACGGTGGTGCGCGTGGCGCAGGCGCTCGCCGGGATCGGCATCGAGGTCGAAGACCTCAGCCTCCGCCAGCCGACGCTGGACGAGGTGTTCCTGCAGTTGACGGGACAGCCCGCGGAGTCCCGCGCGGAGACGGGAGTGCGAGCGTGACCAACACCACCATGCCGCTGCCGGCGGCGACCGAGGTCGGCGGCCCGTACCGGTCGCGCGGCCTGCTGCACGACACGTGGGTGATCGCGCGGCGCGGGCTCACGCACCTCGTGCGGCAGCCGGAGCAGTTGACGGACGCGACGGTCCAGCCGGTGATGTTCGTGCTGCTGTTCGCGTACGTCTTCGGCGGTGCGATCGCCGTGCCCGGCGGCGGCGAGTACCGCGAGTTCCTGATGGGCGGCATCTTCGCGCAGACCGTGGTGTTCACCGCGTTCGGCGTGGCGCTGTCGCTGGCGACGGACCGCAAGAACCAGGCGATCGATCGCTTCCGTTCCGTGCCGATCGCGCGCGGCGCGCTGCTCGCGGGGCATGCGGTCACCAGCCTGATCAAGGCGTTCCTGCCGATCGTGCTCATGTCGCTGTGCGGCCTCGTGATCGGCTGGCGCATCAACTCCAGCCTGCCGGACGCGCTGATCGGCTACGCGCTGCTCACCGCGTTCTCGTTCGCGATGATCTGGATCGGCATCCTCCTCGGCAGCGTGATCGCCACGCCCGAGGGCGTGACGGGCACGGGCTTCGTCGTGCTCTTCCCGCTCACGTTCATGGCGAGCACGTTCGTCCCGACGAGCACGATGCCGGGGGTGCTGCGCGTGGTTGCGGAGTGGAATCCGGTGACCACGCTCTCGGACGCCGTGCGCATCCTCTTCGGCAACCCGAACACGCCGATCCAGCCCGGCGACCCGTGGTCGATCGCCCATCCGATCGCGTACTCGGTGATCTGGATCGTCGGCATCATCGTCATCTCCGCGCCGCTGGCGGTGCGGGCGTACGAGAAGTCGCTCGCGAAGTAGCAGCCGCGGGCCGCGTGACGATCGACGAGGCCCGGCGCGAGCCGGGCCTCTGCGTGTGTGCGTGTGGTCGAGGAGGCCTCGGCGCTAGTGGATCGGGCAGATGCCGACCAGCGTCGTCTTCCACTCCGCCACCGGCGCTGCGTTCGCGTCACCGGAGGCCGCGGCGCGCTCCGCGGCGTACACCTCGTCCGACACGGCCCACGCGCCGAGGACGATCGCGGCGGCGAGGAACGCCGGCGCGACCATGAAGGCGATGAACGCGATCAGCCCCCCGCTCAGGCGGACCGGCTCCGGCGTCGGCGCGGGCGTCGGCGTGATCATGCCAGCTGTGCCTCCGGGATCGGCTGGCGGCCGTACACCTGCCGGCCGGTCAGCGGCACGATGGTCATCGCCACGATCGCCGCGAACACGACGCCGTAGATCAGCAGCAGCGACTGCGCGCCGAACGTGTCCGCGATCGAGCCGTTGAAGAGGTTCATCATCGCCATCATCCCGCCGAGGCTGAACGAGTTGATGCTCGCCACGCGCCCGCGGAACTCGTTGGTCGCGATCGACTGGGTGACCGCCTGGCCCATCGTCATGAACGCCGCCTGCGCGCCGCCCATGATCGCCGCGGCCAGCACCCCCACCAGCAGTGACGTCGTCATCGCGAGCATGACCTGCCCGAGGCCGCTGAACAGCCCGGTGATGATCAGTGCGTTGCCGCGCCCGCGGTGCGTCTGGAGGCCGCCGACGGAGAGGCTGGCGACCAGAGCGCCCGCGCCGACGCCCATCATGAGCGCCCCGAAGCCCTCCTCGCCCGCGCGGAGCTGGTTGTGCGCGAAGCTCGGCAGCAGCGACTCGAACGCCATCGTCAGCCCGCAGTGGGCGACGAGGATGACGAGCATCAGCCGGAGCACCGGCCGGTCGTACACGTACGCGAGGCCCCCGACGAAGTCGTCGATGAACCGGCGGCCGCTGCTGGGCACCGGGGGCTGCGGCGCCATGCTCCGTGCCTGCGTGAGCGCCACGGCGTAGAGCACGGCCGAGACCGCGAAGGCGGCCGGCGCGCCGGCGACCGCGAGCAGCGGCGTGACGATGCCCGGCCCGAACAGCCGCGACCCGTGCTGCGTGGAGGCGTTCAGCGAGAGCGCGTTCAGCAGCCGGTCGGCCGGCACCAGCGACGCGGCGAGCGCCTGCGAGGTGGGGAGCTGCGTCGCGCGGGAGATGCCGTTCACCATCGAGAGGACGACGATCATCCACACCTCGATCATCCCGGTGGCGGCGAGCAGCATCAGCGTGAGGCTCTGCACGATGTCCACGATGTACGCGATCGACAGGATGCGCCGCCGGTCCAGCCGGTCCGCGAGCACGCCGATCACCGGCGGTACGACCAGCATCGGCCCCATCGCCGCGAACGTGGAGAGCCCGACGAGGAACGACGACCCGGACATCCCGTAGATGAGCCACCCGCGGGTGACGATGAGCGCCCACGAGGCCGCCTGCGCGGAGGCGTTCGCCGTCCACAACCGCCGGAACTCGGGGTACTGGAGTGCCACGCCGAAGCGGGCGGTAAGGGAACGCAGCACTGGTCGCCTCCGGTTGGCCGGTCGCCGCCCGCTGAACACGGTAGAAACTACAGCGTACCGCCCGCCGAGGGAATCAGCGCCGTGGTAGCCCCGCCGGCCACGCTCGCTAGTGGCGGATCACCGTGAGCAGGTCCGCGGCGGACTCCGGCGCCCACACCTCGCCCGGGCGTCCCAGGAGCTGGCGCACCGCGCCCTGCGGCGCCTTCGTGGGGAACGAGGTGAACGTCTCCGTGCGCGGGTCGAAGCGCACCACCGTGCTCGCGGAGAAGTCCGTGAGCCACACGGCATCCTCGCCGTCCACGTAGACCGCGTAAGTGCGCGGGCTCTCGCCGGGGAGCTTCCACGTCTGCCACCCGCCGGAGGCGGGGTCGTAGCGCGAGACGTTCCCGCTGTTCCACTCGCTCACCCAGATCCGGCCGCGCGAGTCCGACCAGACGCGCCGCGCGCCCTGCTGGGGCGTGGGCGGCTGGATCATCCTCGCCGCGTCCGTCTCGAGGTCGATCTTCGCGATGTGGCTGCCGGCGAGCGAGGCGTAGTAAACGTCGCCGCCCGGCGTGCTGGTGATGCCGTATGGGCCGCGCCCGCCCGGCGCATTGAACACCGCCATCGCCCCGGTCGCGGGGTCGAGGCGGCCGTAGATGCCGTTCTGCCCGGTGAACCACAGCCGCCCGCGCCCGTCGAAGGCGGCCGTGTTCAGGTTCGCTCGCGCGCGGTCCGCGGGGAGCGGGTACACCTTCACCTCGTGCGTGCCGGGCGTGACGCGGACGATCGCGTTCAGCCCGCCGTCCGTCACCCACGCCGCGCCGTCCGCGCCCACGATCACGCCGTGCGGGGCGGAGCCCGCGCCCAGCGGGATGTGCGTGGTCTGCCCCGTCTTCGGGTCGAGGTAGCCGAGGGCCCCGGACCGCTGCGCCGTGTACCACACGCCGCCGTCCCGCGCGGGGGCGACATCGTGCGGTCCCGTGCCCGGCGGCAGCGCGTAGGACGTGACCGTGGCGGTGAACGCGCCCGGCGTCCCCGCTGCCTTCGGCGTCGCGGCGCCGGTGGAGGCCGCTGCGCCCGGCGTCGCGGTCGCCTCGCCGCGCGTCGTCGGCGATGCCGCCGTTGCGGCCGAGGTCGCGGCCGCTGCCGGCGTCGCCGCGTCCGGGGTCGCGGTGGGGCCGGCCGGCGCGCCGCAGCCGGCGAGCGCGAGGGCGGCGAGCACCGTCCCCGCCAGTGGCATCGCGTGCCGCATGGCCGCCCCCTCCCCGCGCGCGGTTACTCCGGGATGCGCGTGGCCTGCCAGAGCACTTCCTGCCAGCCGCCGTCGCGCTTCGCCCAGACCTGCGTGCACCGCGAGGGATGCGTGTCCTCCACCCCCTCGGCGTTGCGCAGCGTCAGCCGCACGACAGCCGTGGTGACGCCGGCATCGCCGAAGACGCGCACGTGCAGGTCCTCCACGCCGAAGCCGCGGTACGGCCGGTTCCGCGTGACTAGGCCCTCCAGGAAGCTCTGCTTCGTGTCCTGGCGTCCCGTGCTGTGGAAGTACGTGAGGTCGTCGCCCATCAGCCGCTGGAGCGCGGCCGTGTCGCCCGCGATCGTCGCGTCGAAGCGCGCGCGCTGCGCTGCCGCCAGTTCCTGCTCCGCCGCCGACATGCCCGTGGTCATGATCGTCCCCTGCCCGTTGCCGCCTCGCCCGGTGCGAGACGGCGAGCATCGTACTCGGTACGCGTGAGCGGCGGGCCGGGATTCAGGGGGACGTCGGTTCCCGGGCACGCGTGAGCAGCAGCGCCCGCTCGCGGGCGTTCTGCGTGAGCGTGGCCGCCCGCTCGAACTCGGCGCGGGCCTCCTCGGGCCGTCCGAGCTTCGCGAGCAGGTCGCCGCGCGCCGCCGGGAGCAGGTGGTACGCGCGCAGCGACGGCTCGTCCGCCACCGCGTCCAGGGCGTCGAGGCCCGCCGCCGGGCCGTGCGCCATCCCGACGGCGATCGCGCGGTTCAGCAGCACGACCGTGGAGGGCATGACGCGGTACAGCTCGCCGTAGATCTCGACGAACGAGGACGCCCGCGAGCGACACGCCGCACGACCACTGTCGCAGAAATCTCCCGGCGGCTTCGTCTGCCTCGCTCGGATGTGCGCGAGGTGTGGCGTCGAGGCCCGAGACGCGAAGCGGGCGGCCCATCCGGGCCGCCCGCTTCTGGTGTGTCGCCGTCCGGGGAGGCTACGCGTTCGGCGCGTACTTCCCCGTCAACTGCGTCGTGAAGCCCTCGAGGCCCGCTGCTGCGCGCTCGCCGCGCGTCTCCCGCTTCCACGTCCGCTTCAGGTCGTCCTTCACCGTGACCGTGAGCCGGCCGAGGCCCTCGCCCTCCAGCTCGATCGTGTCGCCGTCCATGAACGGGTTCAGGCCGCCGTGGTTCGTGCCCAGCGCCAGGATGTCGCCCGCCTCCAGCGTGTGCTGCGCCGAGATGAACTCGATGCAGCGCGGGATCTTGTGGCCCATGTCGTCGGTGTTGTAGTCCTGCATCAGCTGGCCGTTGTTCCACAGCTTGATCTGGACGTGCTGCGGGTCCGCGATCTCGTCCGCGGTGACCAGGTACGGGCCGATGGGCGCGAACGTCTCGCGCGACTTCACCTGGTAGAACTGCGGCGCCAGCCCGCGCGCCGAGCCGTCGATGAAGTTCACGTACCCGAAGATGTAGCTCATCGCCTCCGACTGCGGCACGTTGCGCGCGCGCTTGCCGATGACGAGCGCCATCTCCGCCTCGCCCTCGAAGATCTGCGCGGGCATGTCCGGCAGCACCATGGTGTCGCCGTTGCCGATGATCGCGCCGGGCGACTTGTTGAAGGCGTTGATCGGGACCGGCTGGTCGCGCCCCTCCAGGAAGTTCACCGCCATGCAGACGATGTTCGCGGGGCGCGGCAGCGGCGGGCGGATGCGGACGCCGGCCACCGGCACGCCGGAGCCCTGCGCCACGGCGGCCTCCAGCCGCGGCTTCACCTCGTCCCAGCGCTCGATCACGCCGGCGATCAGGTCCTGCGGGTGGATGCGCGGGATGTCCTTCACCGCGTCCATGACGTCCACGACGTCCGTGCCCTTCAGCACGCCCAGCTTGAAGTCGTCGAAGAACAGCAGCTTCATCCGTGGCTCCTCCGTCGTCCGATGTTGATATCTCTCGCGGTGCCGGGCGCGTCCGGCCCGATGCGGCCGCCGTCCTCGAACCGAGGCAGCATAGGCGGGTCAGCGGGGACTGCAAGTGCCGCCGGGCCTGTTAACTTCCGCGCCTACTCTCGGCAAGCCTCCCGCGCCGGCGCGCGCAGCCGCGCGCGCCGTGCCTACGCTGGTGCGGGCCGTTCTCGACGGCCGCGCGGGACGGGGGTGTCATGTCACGCGACGAGCTACGCACCCGACAGGTGGAGGCCGTGCTGGGCTACCTGGCGCGCTACGCCAGCGCCGGGCACCGCCTCCGGTTCGAGCGCCGCCACGGCGCGAGCGGGGACGACAACGAGATCGTGTTCTCCGTCGCGGACTGGCCGGCGTTCATCGGCGTCATGGAACCGGGGCACCCGCTGGCGAGGGACGTCGATGCGGTCGACCTGGGCCCGCGCCGGCGCGACTAGCGCCGCCCGGCTACGCGCGCTCCGCGAACTGCGGCGCCACCTCGGCGGCGAACAGGTCCAGAGAGTCCACGACCTGGCGGTGGCTGAGCCCGCCCATGTGGTCGAAGAGGATCACGTACTCGATCCCGATCGCCTGCAGGTCACGCAGCATCCGCGCGCACGTCTCCGGGGAGCCGAAGAGCGCGCGGTCGCGGTAGTTGCCCGTCTCGAACGGGTTGCGGTTCGCCGCGAGCGCCTCGGGCGAGGCGGTGAGCCGGGCGATGTTCTCGCGGAAGCGGTCGTACAGCGGTTCTGCGGTGTCCCTCGCGGTCTGGTCGTCCGGCGTGACGTAGACGGCTCGCGCCAGCACCACC
>JBFWQJ010000053.1:0-13768 GCA_050249515.1 Dehalococcoidia bacterium
GCCTGCGCTGCCTCCTCCTCGGTGCCCCGTACTGCAGTAGGCCCGGCTGCGGTGCTGCGGGGCCTTCACTAGCGCGCTCCCGGAGGGAACCGAGGCGACTAGGACTTGTCGAGCCAGGCGTAGCCCAGCGGGGACGTGTACTGGAAGGGCGGCGGGCTCACGTAGTTGTGCAGGTTCACGGAGTGGCCCTCGTACAGGGCACCGTCGATGAACTCGATCTTGTACATGACCTTCTGCAGCGTGGAGTCGATGAAGCTCTTCGCCGCCTCCTGCCGCTCCTTGATGTCCAGGATGGACAGCACCTTGTTCACGCCGGCGTCGACCTCGGGGTCGCTCAGGCCGCTGCCGTTCTTCGGACCACCGGTGCGGTAGTCGATGAGGAACGCCTCCGGGAAGCCCTGACCGTCCAGGCCGAAGACCATGCCGTCGTACTCGTGCTCGTCCTGGTGCTTGCGCATGGTGGCGTGCTCTTCGCCGTACGCCCGCGTCTGGACGATCCCGTTCTTGCTCCAGGTCTCCGCCATGTACTGCGTGGCGTCCTGGTAGCGCTGCGGGTAGCTGCTGTTGAAGAGCAGACCACTGGGCATGCCGTCCGGGAAGCCGGCGGCCGTCATCAGGTCCTTGGCTTCCTTCAGGTTGTGCCGCAGGAAGTACTTGTTGCTCTTCAGCTGCTCCTGCGAGAGCGTCCAGCCGCCGTGCTGACCGGAGATGATGCCACGCCACAGGCCGTCGCCCTCGGCGAGGATCTTGAGCATGACGTCCGTGTCGATGGCGAGCGAGATGGCCTTCCGGACGCGCTCATCCTTGAAGCGCTGGTCCTTGAAGTTCATGAAGATCACGTACGGCTGGACGCGGAGGTACTTCTCCGAGACGACTTCCTTGTCGTTCTTGAAGTCCGCGACGAAGCGCGTCGGGATGTCCGCGATGTGCGCCTGGTGCGACTGCAGGGACGCGGTGCGCGTGTCCTCGTTGCCGATCTGCAGGATGTCGAGGGCGTCCGCGAAGGGCGCGCCCTTGATGTAGAAGTCCGGGTTCTTCTTGAAGACGATCCGGGCGTCCTTCTGCCATTCCTGGAAGACGAACGGGCCCGTGCCGATCACGGTCTCCCGGATCTTGCTGCCGTCGATGAGCTCCTTCGGCACCATCCACCCGCCGGGGTGGCCGGCGAGCGACGGGAAGAGCAGCGGGTCGAACGACTTCATGTTGATGACGACGGTCTTGGGGTCCGGCGCCTCAACGGACTTCATGTTGGCGTAGATGCCCTTGAAGAGGCTCGTCTTCTCGCCGGCCGTGCGCTCGATGCTGAACTTCACGTCCTCGGACGTGAACGGGCGGCCGTTGACGGGCGCGACGTTGTGGAACTTCACGCCCTCACGCAGCGTGAAGACCATCTTCAGCGGGTCGGTGTTCTCCCACTTGGTGGCGAGCTCCGGCAGGAACTCCACCGGGCTGTTGCGGTCGCTCGCGTCGCTGCGGCTGATGTGCATCAGCGTCTGGTACGAGTTGCCCACGGTCTGGTGGACCATGGCGGACGTCGACCGCAGCGGGTCGAGGTTGGCGAGCACGGGCGAGCCCGGGACGTAGGTGATCGTCCCGCCGCTGACCGGCGTCGCGTTCGGCTCGCTGTTGATCCAGTTGTCGCCGAGGATCGACTTCGCGGTGGGCGCCCCTGGCGCGGCGGTGGCGGCGCTGGTGGCGGCGCTGGTGCCGCCCGAGGGTGCGGGCGTGGTGTTGTTGCTGGAGCCGCAGCCGATCAGGGCCGCAGAGCCCAGGCCCGCGCCGATGACGGCCGAGCCCTGGATGAAGCGACGGCGAGACCAGCCGCCGCGCAGACCATGCTGCTTCTGGTGCATTGGTGTCGTCACAGTTCCCCCCAATGTGCGCGCTCGCCTCGACGCTGCTGAGGGGCAGGTCGTCCCTGCCCACGTCCGGCGTCGAGCCGGCATGACGCGCGAGTATGCGCGTGATTCAACATCGTAACACGATATCATGTCAATGATATCGCCGTTACAAACCTTCGTTTCTCTGTGCGTGCTGGCTGAATGCGGGCCCGGGATGTGGGCCGGTGCGTCGGTGCCGAGGATGCCGCGGCGCCCACTGGAGGGGCGCCGCGACGTGTGATCCGGGACGTGCCGGGGTGAGAGACGCCGGGGCCTCGGCAGCCCCGGCATCTCCCGCGCCAGGAGGCGAGGACCTCCTAGGCGTCCTTCCAGACGTACTGCATGATGCCCCAGTTCCAGCCCGGAGGCGGCCGGAAGTTGTGCACCTTCTTGTTGGAGACGACCGGGGAGTCCGGCGCCGGCCAGTAGAAGTTCCAGACGTTCTTCGCCCAGCGCTTCTGCATGTCGTAGACCAACTCGCGGCGCGCCTCGCGGTCCTGCGTGAGGCGCTGCTTCTCCGCCACGTCGCGGAACGCCACGTACTCCTGGTCGTACTTCGCCAGCTCCTTGTAGACGGGCCGGTTCGCCTGCGTGCCGGTGGTCATGCCCACCTGCGCGTACGCGTACGACTGGATGTCCGGGCGCACGATGAAGGACTGGATGATGCCGCCCTCCGCCGTGAACTTCTGCAGGTGCGCCGCGTAGTCGATGATCTTCGTCTCCTGCGTGATGCCGATGTTCGCGAGCATCGACTTCATCAGGTCGGCGAAGGGGTACGTCACGGTGTACGCACCGACGTTGGAGGTCTGCAGCGGGAAGGTGAACTGCTCCACGCCGGCGGCCTGCAGGAGCTTCTTCGCCTCTGCCGGGTCGAACGTGGTGAAGTACTTGCCGTCCTCGCCCATCTTCGCGGGGTCCAGCGACCAGTAGGTGAGCCACGGCAGGACCATGGAGCCGTTGCGGCCGCGGCCGTTGAGGAGGTCCTTGATCCAGCTCTGGCGGTCCACGGCGAGCGCCAGCGCGCGGCGCACGCGGACGTCATTGAACGGCTTCATGGTGAAGTCGAAGATCCACGGGTTCCAGACCATGCAGGGCTGCCAGTCCACCTGCAGGTTCGGCGACTTCTCCAGCTCCAGGCCCTGCTGCACGGTGAACTGCGTGAGCGGCCCGTACGCGTCCAGCTGGCCCGCCTGCAGCGCGGCGGCCGCGGCGGACGGGTCGAGGATGAACGGGTGGTCGATGCCGTCCAGGTGGGCGATCGCCTTGTCGTAGAAGTTCGGGTTCTTCTTCATCTTGAACCCGGACGCCGGGACGTACTCGGAAGGGTAGAACGCGCCACCGCCGCGGATCTGGTCCACGCCGGTGATGTCGCCCCAGCCCTCCACCTTGCCGGGCGCGCTGCCCTTCTTGGTGATGACCTCCTTGTGCTCCACCGTCCACCAGTGGGAGCCCATGAGCGCCAGGAAGTCCGCGTCAGGCGACTTCAGCTTGATCTGCACGGTGTAGTCGTCGATCGCGGTGGCGTTCGGCGTCTTGCCCGTGTACATGTCGGGCAGGTTGTTGGCCAGCTGGCCGGTGCTGCGGATCTGCGGGCCGCGGCTCAGGCTCCAGACCACGTCCTCCGCCTTGACCTCGAGCCCGTCGGACGTCTTGACGCCCTTCTTGAGCTTGAAGGTCCAGGTGGTGCCCTTGTCCGGCGTCTCCCAGCTCTCGGCCAGGTCCGGGATGACGTTCTCCACGGGGCCGGGGCTGTCCGGGCGCTCGTCCCACTGCGTGAGCTTCACGCCGGTGAGGTTCGCGATCGAACCCATCGCGGAGCCGCCCGTGCGGTCGTAGTCCAGGCTGGGCACGTCGCCGGTCAGCTGACCGGAGATGCGCAGCGTGCCGCCCTTCTTGATCGCGCCCTGTGCCTGCGCGACGGCCGTCGGCGTGCCGGCGACGGCGGTGCCCTGCGGGGCGCTGGAGCCGCCGCCGCTGCCGCCGTCCCCACCACCGCAGCCGATGAGCGCCGCGCCGGCGAGGCCGGCCGTGCCGACCATGCCGGTGCGGATCACGTTGCGGCGTGACCAGACTCGGCTCGTGCGTTCCTGTTCCATATGCTCAGTCCCCTCCGTGCGCGCCGGCTACTTGGTCTTCCAGGCGCCGTACATCCACTCCATGCCCGGCGGGTAGTTCCCCGGCTGCGCGAAGTTGCGGAGCTTGGAGTTGTACCCGTTGTAGGCAATGGCGACGGGCCGCTGCGTCATCGGCAGGTGCTTCTCCCAGATGAAGAGCTGCAGCTTGCGCGACTTCTCGAACGCGGCGGCGTCGTCCAGCGTCTGCTTGATGTCCTCCGCCATCTTCGTGACCTCGGCGTCCTCGAAGCCGGAACCGTTGCGGTTGCCGCCCTTGAGGTACGGGGCGAAGAGGTTCTCGTGCCAGTTGGGCAGCGAGTAGGCGGTGGTGAACATTTCGTTGTAGCCGCCGAGGTACATCTTCGGGAGGAAGATGCTGTAGTCCTCGGTCTTGAGCGTGGTCTTGATGCCGAGGTTCTGCTCCCACTGGCGAGCGAGCAGCTGCGTCTGGACGCTGTCCGTGCTGCCGTTCGGGTTGTGGTAGTACTCGATCGTCATGCCGGCCTTGCCGCCGGCGGCCTCGAAGAGCTTCTTGGCCTCCGCCGGGTCGTACTTCATGACGTTGTTGGCCTTCACCTCGTCCTCGGTGAGGGCCATCTTGCCGAAGTCGACGGGCATGATGCCGGTCCACTTGGCGGACTTCTGCAGGGTCTGGTCGATCAGCGCCTGCCGGTCGAACGCCTTCGACATGGCGAGGCGGAGGCGGTAGTCCTGGAACTTGGGGTTCTTCATGTTCCAGGAGATGTTCTGCACGCCGGAGGCGATCGCCTGGTAGATCGTCACGGTCGGCCCCTCGACGGACTTCACGTCCGCGGGCGTCAGCGACGAGCTGTCGATGTAGTCGACCTGGTTGGTCTTGAGCGCGGCCTTGCGGGTCGCGGCGTCGGTCATGACCTTCACCAGGTAGCGGTTGAACCAGATGTTCTTCGCGTCGACGTAGTCGGGGTTCTTCTTAAACGTGGAACCCTCACCCTGCAGGTACTGCTCGTGGATGAACGGGCCCGGGCCGATCGCCTTGGTCTTGTAGTCCTTCTCGATCTCCGGCGGGCTCATCAGCGCCGTCTCCGCCTGCAGCGCGGAGATGAGGTAGCGCGAGGGCGCCTTCGCCTTCACGACCACCGTGTACTTGTCCGGCGTCTCCACCGAGGCGATGTCGCTGAAGCGCGTCTTGAAGGAGCTCTTCTCGTGCGTCATGTACCGGTTGATGGAGAACTTGACGTCGTCCGAGGTGAACTCGCGCCCGTTCAGCGGGGCGATGTTCTGGTACTTGATGCCCTTCTTGAGCTTGAAGGTGAGCTGCTTGCCGCCGTCCGCAGCCTCCATGGACTCCAGGATGTAGGACGGCGCCCACTTCACGGACGTGGGGTCCTTCGGGTCCGCGAGCACGGTGGCGAGAAGGCGCGGGTACACCAGGCCGATGCGCTCCGGGATGGTGTAGACGTTGGAGTCCAGCGGCTCCAGGCTCACCGCGTCGCGCGTCTGGACCAGGACGAACGCCTCGCTCATCTGCGGCTGCTCGGCGCTGCTGCCTCCCGAAGCGGCCGGGGCGGCGGAGCCGCCGCTGGCGGACGTGCCGCCCGAGGCGGCCGGAGTGCTGCTGGAGCTGCTGCCGCAGCCGATCAGCGCGGAGGCGGCGAGCCCGGCGCCGCCGATCGCGGTGCCGCGCAGCAGGCGCCGGCGCGAGAACGCCCGATTAGCCCAAGACCTATCCCAGTAGTCCGACATTCAGCTTCCCTCCGGTGACGATGGCATGAAAATCTGGGCTGCATCCCTAAACAGCGTCAGAATATCGTGGTACGATAATCGTCATACGAGATTGGCGTCAATCTGGACGCGTCCGCGCGGCCCGGCGGAGGGTGGGATGACCAATTCTGCACGACCAGTAACCCGACCCCGCCGCGTGGACACGCGCCGGTCAGTCCAGCCGGCGGTGGGACGCCGTCTGCGCGCCTCGCGGGAGCGTCGAGGCGTCTCGCAGCAGCGGCTGGCCGACCTGATCGGCATCACGCAGGCCGCGCTCTCCAACTACGAGACCGGGAAGCGCGACCTGCCGCTCGCGACGTTCGTCCGGCTGGCCAGCGCGCTGGATGCACCGCTCGGCGACCTGCTGGGACTGACCCCTCGCACGAAGACGCGACGCGCCGCCGGCGGCACCCGCTCGACCACCCGCCCGGCCGCGCGTGCGACCTCCACGCGGAGCCGAGCAGCATCCACATGGAGCGGTCGCGGCTCGGGTGCGGAGGCCGCCTCCTAGCGCGACCGGGCTCGGACTGACCTCACACGCAGACGCCGCGGCACCCGCCGCGGCGTCTGTGCGTCCGGGGCGTCCCGGGCATCCACCCGACGCTCCGCTTCCTCGAGGTGTTGCACGACGCAAAGCGAGGGAGCTCCCAGGGGGAGAGCTCCCTCGCTTGGTCGAGTGGGGCGTCGCGAGGGGCAGCCTCGCGACGTCCGCTCGTGCTGTGCCCGTTGGCCGGGCTCCCGGATCGCGCTAGGCGTCGATCCAGGCGTGCCAGAACTCCCGGGAGTCGTAGCCCTCGTGGCGGGAGAAGTCCTTGATCTTTTTGTCGACGAAGACCGAGTTCTTCGGGGTCACGCGCCAGATGTAGTACGTGTTCTTCGCCTCGAGCTTCTGGATCTCCTGCAGGGTGGCCCAGCGCTCCTTCTGGTTGATCTGCGTGGCCTGCTTCTCGACGAGCGCCGTCATCTCCGGGTCGTTGACCCGGCTCTGGTTGGCGATGCCCTTCGGGTGCAGCCAGTACTTCACGTACGGGTCCGGGTCCGCGTAGTAGCGGCCGGGGCCCCACAGGATGCCGTCGAACTTGTACGGCGGGCGGTAGATTTCCTTGATCCACACGCCGTACTCGTGCGTCTGGACCGTGCCCTCAATGCCCGCCTGCTTCAGGTCGCCGACGAAGCGCTGGAACGAGTCCTCGTACCCGGAGTTGCGGAAGTACTGCGGAGTGACGTGAATCGGCGTCTTGAAGCCGCTGCCGTGGCCGGCGGCCTCCAGCAGCTTCTTCGCCTCCGCAATGTTCAGCTTGGCGAGCTTCGCCATGTCCGGGAGGTCGGCCGGCTTGAGCGCGTCCGGGTACGGCAGGAGCGCCGTGCCCACCGGGTCCGCCTCGCCCAGGTGGACGGCCTCCACCTCAGCCTGCCGGTTGTAGAGCATCGCGACCGCCTGCCGGACACGGAGGTCGTTGAACGGCGGCTTCGAGGTGTCCAGCGCGATCCACGGGCTGTTGCCGAACTCCTGCTGCTCGTTCGCGAAGCTGGAGACCTGCTTGCGGAGATCCTGCGTCTGCGCCGCCCCGACCGACACCGTGAGGATGTCGATCTGCTTGGTGCGGAACGCACCCGCCATGCCGACCGGGTCCGAGATCACGAGGAACTCGATCCCGTCAATGAGCGGGAGGTCCTTGTTCCAGTAGTCCGGGTTCCGCTTGAAGGTGGTCTTCGTGCCCTGGATCTGCTCGGAGCGGATGAACGGACCGGTGCCGATCGCGTTCTTCTCGTGGTCCTTGCTGTCCACCATCTCCTTCGGGTGGATGCGCCACCCGTAGTGACCGGACGACAGGTTCATCAGCGTGGCGTCCGGGCGGCTCGTCTTGACGATGACCGTGTTCGCGTCCGGAGTGGTGACCTCCTTGACGCTCCCGAAGTCCGCGGCCCACTGCTTGTTGCCGCGCAGCGTGTCGATGGACTGCTTGACGTCCTCCGCCGTCATCGCACGGCCGTTCACCGGGGCGACGTTCTGGAACTTCACGCCCTGGCGGATCTTGTAGACGTACGTGTTCTCGTCGGGCGTCTCCGGCATCGCGGTCGCGATCTGCGGGATGAGCTCGACGCTGTAGCCGCTCTTGCCCGGGCCGGTGGCCACGTCCGTCAGCTTGTCGTACGCGTGGCTGCCGAGCTGGACGGTGGCCGAGGAGGCCTGGAACAGGCTCCACCCCGGCGGGTCGGCGACCATGGAGGTCTTGATGACCCCACCCTTCTTGCGGACGCTGGGCGCGGACGTCGCCGAAGGCGCGCCCTGGCTCGTCGCAGGCGTCGAGGCACCCCCGCTGCCGCCGGCGTCACCGCCGCCGCTGCTGCTGGAACCGCAGCCGATCAGCGCCGCAGCGCCCAGACCGACCGCGCCAATACCGGTGGACCGGATCAGCTGCCGTCGGCCGACCCGTGCACGCGTCCACACCGTTGAGTTGAACTCCCCCATGTCTGTAGTGGCTCCCTCCGGGCTCTCGCCCTCGCGCGTCGCGGGAAGGCCCCGCGGTGCGTGGCCATCGTTACGCGATATCGCTTCACGATGATGGGCCACAGTAAACAGGCGTTATCAGGTCGTCAACATCGTGCGCGGCCTCACGAACCCATTGCACTCAGCCGGGCGGCGATCGGGGCGTGGAGGCCGGGCGGCTCTATTTAGGAAGTCGTGGATTCCTTTTTGCTTGGGAAATGGCTGAGGGGGGCAGTTGGTAGCGGTGCGTGGAGTCTTGGTTAAGGGGCCGAAAAGGGGCTGAGCGAGCGCGATCTGCGCCGTATGTTGTGTGCCAGAACGCCGGACTCGGGGCGCCTTCGACGGCACTTCCCAGGCCCCCTTTCCCGGCGATGGAGCAGGCGGCGATGATCGGGCTGAGCAGCCCCCCGCGCACCGCAGTGGTGGAAGCCACCACCCAGGACGAGACCCGCTGGGTCTCGCTCGACATCGGGCCGTTCGCCGACCAGGGCGAACTGCTCCAGTTCGCCCTGCTGCTGGAACAGGCGCCCGGCGTCGGCCAGCTGGACCTGCTGGACGCCGATCCGGAGACCGCGCGCTTCGCCGTGCGCTACCGCTCCGCCTCGGAACTCGCGACCGCGCTGACGCGCCTGCCGGACTACCGTATCAAGCCGATCGCGCTGGCCAACATGGTGAGCGCGGAGATCGAGGACCCGCGGCGCCCCGCGCTGCTCATCCTCCCGGCCGCGGCCGGCGGGGCGTGGTGGACGGGCCGCTGGTGGGCGCGCATGGCGGGCGCCGTGGGCGCCGTGGCCGCTGCCGCCGGCATCTTCTACTTCGCGCTCAGCGGGGACACCCCCGCCTTCACCCCGGAGCCCGCGCGCACCGCCACCCCGGCGGTGGTCGCGAGCGCGCCTGCCGTGCCCACCGTCGCGACGCCCGCCGCCCCGGCGCCCGTGGCCTCCGCGACGCCGAGCCCGACCGCGACGGTGGTGCCGGCCGTGCCGGCGGCGACGCCCGCCGCGACGGCCTCCGCGACGCCGGTCGTGACCCCCTCGCCCACGGCGACGCCGAGCCCGACCCCGATCCCGATCGTCACGGCGCGCTACAGCGGCCCGTTCACCGCCGGCCTGGGCATCATCCGCGCCGCCAACGGCTGCCGGTGGCAGGTCAACATCACGGGCAACCTCGCCATGTCGCTGACGCCCGACGCCAACGGCCGCTCCGGCCCGGCAAGCATGGACGGCAACGTGGAGTACGAGGTGTACGAGACGCCCGCCAACGCGACGTGCAACCCGCTGGTCGCCCCGATCTCGGCGAGCGGCACCGCCAGCGGGAACGGGACGATCAACGCCTCGCTCACGGGCGACCGCGGGCTGAGCATCACCGCGGCGCTGGCCGCGCAGGGGAACAGCCTGGCCGGCAACCTCTGGCTGGAGCGCACCCTCACGACCGTCAGCAGCTTCGGCAACACGACCGAGGTGCGCTCCGGTACCGCGCCGGCGATCTCCCTCTCCCGCATCGACTAGCCCCGCCCGGAGCCGCGCGTGCACCCCGAGATCGAGCGCTATCTCCGCGGGCACCTCGGCTGGGAGCGTGACGCCGGCGTGATCGCCCCGCCCGACCCCGCCGCCTGGATGACGTTCGTCGAGGCGGTGGACGCCGCCTACGCCCAGGCCGACCTCGACCGCGACGTGCTCGCCCGCGCGCTGGCGGAGTGCTCCGCGGAACTGGAGGCGGCGCGCCAGCAGCAGGAGCAGGCGCTCTCGATCGCCCGGGTGATGCAGCAGCAGTTCGAGGACCGGATGGCCGAGGTGGAGGGCATCCTCGCAGGGGCGCCGCACCCGATCCTGATGACGGACCGCGACGGATCGATCGTCCGCGCGAGCGCCGCCGCTCAGACGGTGCTCGGCTGGGCGCCCGAGGCCCTCGTGGGCCTGAACATCGAGACGATCATCCCGGAAGCGTTCGACTACTGGCGCATCCGCGCGCGTCGCGCCTCGTCCTACGCCCGGCTCCGCGACCTGGGCGAACGCGCGAAGCCCGTGACCGCGGAGTTCACCGCCACGCGCGCGGACGGCACGGAACTCGCCGTGGAGACGACGCTGGTCGACGTCGAGGACGCCGAGGGCGGCTACCGCGTGGTCGTCGAACTGGTCGACCTCACCGCGCGCCGTCGGGCTGAGGCGCAGGCCCGCGTGCTGCAGAAGAGCGAGGCGCTGGGCACGCTGGTCGCGGGCGTGGCGCACGACTTCAACAACATCCTCACGATCATCGGCGGCTCGTTCGCGGCGGCGCAGCAGGACAACCCCGACCGCGACCACTGGATCGGCGTGGGCGAGCGCGCTACGGACCGCGCGGTCGCGCTCGTCGCGAGCCTGCTGCGCTTCTCGCGGCGCGCGCCCGTCTCCGCGGAGCCGTTGGACGTCGCCGCAATGACGGCGGACGCGGTGACCATGCTGCGCGAGATGCTGGACCGGCGGATCGTCCTGGACACCACGGGCGTCGAGGCCGGCCTCCCCACCGTGGTGGGTGACCAGAGCGAGCTCCAGCAGGTACTGGTGAACCTGGTGCTCAACGCGCGCGACGCGGTGCTCACCCGCGCGGACGAGGACGGCGACGGGTACCACCCGGTGATCGCGATCCGCGTGGGACGCACGGTGGCGGAGGGGCTGCCGGCCGTGCAGGTGGCGGTGCAGGACAACGGCGGCGGCATCCCGCCCGAGATCGTGGAGCGCGTCTTCGACCCGTTCTTCACGACGAAGCCCGTGGGACGCGGCACCGGCCTCGGCCTGTCGATGGCGCACTCGATCGTGCACAGCCACGGCGGCGAGATCACCGTGGATAGCGAGCCCGGCGCGGGGACCACGGTGCGGTTCTGGCTGCCGGTGGACGAGGTGCCCATCGCCGCCGCGGGGCAGCCGACGCCGCCCGCACACGCCGAGGAACCGGACCTCCGCGGCCGCCGGATCCTCGTCGTGGACGACGAGCCCAACCTCCTCGACCTCGCGCGGTTCGTGCTCGAGGAGACGCACGCGGACGTCGTGACCGCCGAGGGCGCGCCGCAGGCGCTGGCGGAGGTCGAGCGCGCGCCCTTCGACGTGGCGATCGTGGACGTGAACATGCCGGGGATGAACGGGTGGCAGCTGCTGGAGCGGCTACGCGTGGTCGCGCCCGCCCTGCCGGTGATCGTCGTGTCCGGCTTCCTGAAGGCGGAGGACGTGGATGCCCACCGCCCGACGGCCGTGATCGCGAAGCCGTACAAGGCCGACATGCTGATCGAGACGGTCCACCGGGTCGCGACCGCGGCCGCGGGTCCGGAGCGCTAGTCCGTCACCTCGTACCGGCGGGCGGCCTCCGGCTGCCACGGGACACCGAAGCCCGGCGCATCGGACAGCTCGTAGTGCCCGTCCACGATCGGCTCGGCGGCACCGGTCAGCTCCTCGCGCCACGGCACCGTGTTCCACCCGCACTCCAGCGACAGCGCCCCGAAGGCCGCCGCGAGGTGCGCGCAGACGGCGGTGGCGACCGGGCCGGACATGTTGTGCGGCGACACCTCCACGCCGAACGCGCCGGCGAGCGTCGCGATGCGCATGTAGCCGGTGAGCCCGCCGATCCATTTCACGTCCGGCATCACCACGTCCAGCGCGCGGGCCTCGAAGAGCGCACGGAAGTCCATCTCGAACGACAGTTGCTCGCCCCCGGCGACGCGAGGGCGCACGGAGGCGCGCAGGCGCGCGAGCTCCGCCGCGTCGTCGCGCGCGAACGGCTCCTCGATCCAGAAGAGGTCGTACGGGGCGAGGCGGTCCGCGACGCGGCGCGCATCGCCCGGGCCCAGCGCCCACGCCCAGTCGGTGTGCAGGCGCACATCCGGGCCGATCGCCTCCCGCACCGCGCGAACGCGCGCCTCGGTCAGATCGATCTCGGCAGCGGTCAGACCGCTGCCGCTGGCGGCGGAGCGCTCCGAGTCCTGCGGGAGCGGGTAGATCTTCACGGCGTCGTAGCCCTCGGCGACCGCAGCGGCCGCGGCATCCGCCATGTGCTCCGGGCTGCGCGAGGCGATCGCGCCGGAGAGGTTGGCATACAGCGGGACCGAGCGCGTGAGCGCGCCGCCGAGCAGCTGGTAGACCGGGACGCCCAGCGCCTTCCCGGCCAGGTCCCACAGCGCCTGCTCCACGCCGCTGACCGCGGCGAAGCGGACGCGCCCGACGAACGGGTTGCCGAGGAAGGCTCGCACGAAGGGCTGCACGAGCCCGACCGGGTCGCGCCCCACGAGCCACGGCGTCATCTCGCGCACCGCGATCGCGACGCCGTGGTCCAGGCGGCTCTGGCTGCACTCGCCCACGCCCAGGACGCCCTCGTCCGTCTCGATCTCGACGAACATCCAGGTGCGGCGACCGGGACCGACGACGATCTCGTTGCCGGCTTCCACGATCACGGTCCGGACGTCGGTGATGCGCACGGGGCCCTCCGCGGCCACGGTAGCATCGCCCCTCGACGCTGCGACAGGCCTCCTGCGGCGGGACGCGGACGGGAGCGGGGCGCCGTGCGCGGCAGCACGACGCCCCGTTCGCCCACGATCGGGCGCTACTGGACGATGATGTCGCCCCCGCCGATCGGCAGCGGCGCGCCGACCGCGCCGAGCTCATGGAACACGGCCCCCGCGGGCGTCATGACGGCCACGTGCACGGTGTCCGCCGCCCCATCGAGGTCGATGCGGATCGTGTGCGTGCCCGGCAGGGTCACGTTCGGCGCACCCAGCTTCATCAGGATGCCGCGGGCGGCGATCGTGGCCGTGCCGCCGCTGATGACCAGACCGTTCGGGTCGATCGCGGTGGCGCGGAACAGGTAGTTCTCGCCGTTCACCTGGAACACGTACGAGGGCAACGAACCGACCGTGCCGCCGCCCGGCGCCTGCATCAGCAGGAGCTGCAGGTTGCTCGTGCCGCCGGCCGGGTTCGGCACGGTGCAGCAGGCGACGGCGCTCGGCGCGGGCGCGCCCGCGGTGCCGAGCCCCGTCAGCGGGATCACCGCCGTCTTCCCGATCGACGTCTTCACGACGAGGTACGAGGTGACGAGGTTCGCCTGTGACGGCGCGAACGTGACCGCGATCTCGCAGTTCGTGCCCCCCGCGATCGCCTGCCCGCCCGCGCACGTGGTCTCCACGCCGAGCGCGAACGGCACCGCAGACGGGATGCCCGCCGGCGACGAGGACAGCGCGATCGAGGTGACCGTGAACGGCGCCGCGCCGTTGTTGTTGAACCGCACCACGTGGCTCGGCGAGACGGTGCCCACCTGCTGCGGCGCAAAGATCACCGGGGCGGGCCCGTAGGTGAACGCCGGCTCCGTCGCGACGCCCGTCAGGGCGACATCGGCGGTGGCGCCGTCCGTGACCAGCGACAGCGTGCCGCTGAACGTGCCGATCACCGTCGAGGTGAACACGAGGCTCACGTCGCACGTCGCCCCCGGCGCGAGCGAAAGGCCCACGGCACACGAGCCGCCGGTGACGGAGAACTGCGCACCGACCACCGGGATCGCCGTGACCGCGAGCGGCGCGCCGC